>NZ_JANFAK020000226.1 GCF_024721315.2 Streptomyces sp. Isolate_45 | reverse complement strand
CCCGCCGGCCCGCCGCGCCGCCGTGCCCGCCCCGCAGCACGGCGGGGCGGGCACGGTCGTTCCGGTTCGGCGGGCGCCCGGTTCAGGCCCGGCAGCAGTCCGGCTCCAGGCCCACCGGGAGCGTGAGCCCGCCGAAGACCTCGCCCGTGGCGCCGTCCCCGCCGAGCGCGGCGACGGCCAGCAGCAGCGACCCGGCCGTCCAGGTCGTCTGCTCCACCGGCCAGACGGCCCGGTCCTGGAACACGTAGCCCGTCCAGTACATGCCGTTGTCGGCCCGCAGGTGCCCGATCGAGCGCAGGATCTCCAGCGCCCGGTCCGACTCCCCCATCGCCCAGAGGGACAGCGCCAGTTCGCAGGATTCCCCGCCGGTCACCCACGGGTTGGGCAGGACGCAGCGGACCCCGAGGTCGGGGACGACGAACTCCTCCCACCGCGCGTCGATCCGCGCCTTCGCCTCGGCTCCGGACAGCGCACCGCCCAGCACCGGGTAGTACCAGTCCATCGAATAGTGCGACTTGTCGAGGAACCGCTCCGGGTGCCTGCGTATCGCGTGGCCCAGCGCACCGGTCGCCAGCTCCCAGTCGGGCTGCGGATCCCCCCGGTGGTCGGCGATCGCCAGCGCGCAGCGCAGGGCCTGGTGGATCGACGAGGAACCCGTCAGCAGGGCGTCCGTCACCGGGACGCCGTCCGCCTCCCGCTTCCAGCCGATCTCCCCGCCGGGCTGCTGGAGGGCGAGGACGAACTCCACCGCCGCGAAGACCGCCGGCCACATCCGGTCCAGGAACCGGTCGTCGCCGGTGGCCAGGTAGTGGTGCCAGACGCCGACCGCTATGTACGCGACGAAGTTGGACTCCCGGCTCGCGTCCTGCGGTTCGGCGGTGTCGACCCCCTCGGGCCGGTCGGTGTAGGCCGCATACCAGGAACCGTCGTGGTTCTGGTGTCGGGCCAGCCAGTCGTACGCCCGCTCCGCGGCCCCGTGCTCGCCCGCCGCGTCGAGGGCCATCGCGGCCTCCGTGTGGTCCCACGGATCGAGGTGGTGGCCCCGGAACCACGGTATGGCCCCGTCCGGGCGCTGCGCGGCGAGGATCCCCTCCACCGTCAGGGCGGCCTCCTCGGCGGTCAGTACGCCGTCCAGGACGAGGTGCTCGGGTGCGGTGCGCCGGGGCGCGGTCACTGCGTGGCGCCGACGGGCAGGTGCGGCTTCGTCGCGTACGCCACGAAGCTCTTGCCGATCACCGGGTTCAGCGCCTGCTCGGCGAGCCGGGTCGCGAGGGGCTTCTTCATGATGTCCCAGACCAGGAGCTTGTGGTACGCCTTGACCGGCAGCGCCTTGTCGTTGTCCACGCCGAACGCGCACTTGAGCCACCAGTACGGGGAGTGCAGGCCGTGCGCGTGGTGGGTGCCGTACGGCTCCAGGCCCGCGGCCTCCATCTTGCCGAGCAACTCGTCCGCCTTGTATATGCGGATGTGGCCGCCCTCGACCTCGTGATAGGCGTCGGAGAGCGCCCAGCAGATCTTCTCCGGACCGTAGCGCGGCACGGTGATCGCGATGCGACCGCCGGGCTTCAGGACGCGGACCATCTCGGCGAGGACGCCCTTGTCGTCGGGGATGTGCTCCATCACCTCGGAGATGATCACGACGTCGAAGGAGTCGTCGGGGAACGGCAGCGCGAGCGCGTCGCCCTCCATAGCGGTGGCGGTGGCGCCCGCGGGGGCCTCACCGGCCTCCTTCATGGCGGCGAACCACTTGGCGACCTCGCGGATCTCCTCGCCGTTGCGGTCGACGGCGACCACCTGGGCGCCTCTCCGGTAGCACTCGAAGGCGTGGCGGCCGGCGCCACAGCCCAGATCGAGCACACGGTCGCCTGCGGCGAGCGGGAACCGGGAGAAATCGACGGTCAGCACGGGGTCCTGCCTTCGCTGTCGCGGGGGTGGAGGGGATGGCTCATGAAGCTGCGGTGGCGGTCGAAGGTCAGCGCGGCCGGTGGGTACGGGTGGTGGTCGCCCCGGTCGGGTCGATGCCGGTCGGGTCGATGCCGGCCTGTGCGATGGTCGCCTGTGCGATGGCGGCGCGGTAGTGGGCGACGGTGCCCTCGGCGGCCTTCGCCCAGGTGAACCGGGACAACACCCGTTCCCGCCCGGCCGCTCCGAGGCGCTCGCGGAGCGCGGCGTCGCCCAACATCCGGCCCAGCGCGGATGCCAGCGCTCCCGCGTCGCCGGGCGGCACGGCCAGACAGGTCTCCCCGTCGGCGCCCGTCACCTCGGGGATGGCCCCGCCGGTCGTGGCGACCAGCGGGGTGCCGGTGGCCATGGCCTCGGCCGCGGGGAGCGAGAAGCCCTCGTAGAGGGAGGGCACGCAGGCGACCTGGGCGCCGCGCACGAGGTCGACGAGCTCGGCGTCGGTGATGCCCTTGACGAAACGCACCGCGTCCTGGAGTCCGTACGTCTCGATCGCGCGGGCGACGGGCCCGCTCTCGGCGCGCTTGCCGACGACGACGAGGTGCGCGTCGGGTCGCTCGGTACGGAGCTTGGCGAGGGCCTCGACGAGGTGGACGAGCCCCTTGAGGGGAACGTCGGCGCTGGAGGTCGTCACGATCCTGCCGGGCACCTCGGCCACGGAGGGGTCGGGCGACCACAGGTCGGTGTCGGCGCCGATGTGGACGACGTGGATGCGGTCGTCGCGGACGCCGAGGTGCTCGGCGATCTCCTGCTGGGAGGAGCCCGAGACGGTCAGCACGGACGGCAGCCTGCGGGCGACGCGGCCCTGCATGCGGGTGAAGGCGTACCAACGCCGCACGGAGAGGCGCTGCTTGCGGCTGCGGGCGGCGTCGATCTCCAACCGCCGGTCGACGGTGATGGGGTGGTGGACCGTCGTCACGAGGGGGGCGCCGAGGTCGCCGAGCAGTCCGTAGCCGAGGGTCTGGTTGTCGTGGATGACGTCGAACTCGCCCGCCCGCCCGCGCAGATGGCGCCGGGCGCGCAGCGAGAACGTCAGCGGCTCCGGAAAGCCGCCCGTCCACATCGTGGCGACTTCGAGGGCGTCGATCCAGTCCCGGTACTCGTCGCGCTTGGGCGTGCGGAACGGGTCGGGGCTGCGGTACAGGTCCAGGCTCGGCAGCTCGGTGAGCGTGGCGCCCGTGTCGAGCACCGGGTAGGGCTGCGAACCGATGACCTCGACGGAGTGTCCGAGGCGGACGAGCTCACGCGAGAGGTGCCGGACGTAGACGCCCTGGCCGCCGCAGAACGGGTTCCCCTTGTAGGTGAGGAGCGCGATGCGGAGCGGGCGGTCGCCGTCGGTGGCGGAACCCGCGAAAGGGCTCGTCACGATGGCCTCAGCGGTCACTCTCGGCCCCCTTCTGCCTGCGACTTTCGCCGGAGCGTAACCGCTCGGATAATGTAGAACAAGTTTCAGACTTGATCCGTTGAAGACCATTGAATCTACCGGCCGGAAACCACACCGTAAGAGGCGGAGCAGGTGATTCGCGCCACGACTCGGGCGCCTGACATGCTGACCCCGGATCATGACCGGAACAGCCCTGTGCAGCACCACCAGCGACGCCACGGAATACCCACGGAACGCCATGGAGCGGGACACATGACAGCGGAAGCGAAGGCCGTCACCACACCGGCGTCCCCTCCCCTGACGGAGCGCCAGGAGGCCCGCCGTCGCCGCATCCTGCACGCGAGCGCGCAACTCGCCAGCCGCGGCGGCTTCGACGCCGTGCAGATGCGGGAGGTCGCCGAGCTGTCCAGCGTGGCCCTCGGGACGCTGTACCGGTACTTCCCCTCGAAGGTGCACCTGCTCGTCGCCACGATGCAGGACCAGCTCCAACACATGCACACGACACTGCGCAAACGCCCGCCGGCGGGCGACGACCCCGCGGCCCGCGTCGCGGAGACCCTGATGCGCGCGTTCCGCGCGCTCCAGCGCGAGCCGCACCTCGCGGACGCCATGGTCCGCGCCCTGACCTTCGCGGACCGCAGCGTGAGCCCGGAGGTCGACACCGTCTCCCGCCTGACGACGGCCATCATCCTGGACGCGATGGGCCTGGACGCCGCCCCGACGGCGGAACAGCTCTCGGCGGTCCGCGTCATCGAACACACCTGGCACTCGGCCCTCATCACCTGGCTGTCGGGCCGCGCCTCGATCGCCCAGGTCAAGATCGACATCGAAACGGTCTGCCGCCTGATCGACCTGACGGCCCCGGAGCGGGGGGGCGGGGCCGGGGGTGGGGCCGCTACCGGACGCGGGGTCGGACGCGGGACGGCTGGGGCGGGCGGGACGACGAAGTAAGTCCGGATCCGGCGGGTGGAGTCGGGGGTCAGGGGGTGCCTGGGTGTCCGGGGGCGGGGTCCGGGGGCGGGGTCCGGCTGATCGGAACGGAGCGGGCGGGCGGGGTTGAGGGGGCGGAGCCCCCCAAACCCGCCCTGATGCGGACCAAGGACACCCCGCCCACCCCCGGCCCGACCATCGCACCAGTCCCGCCCCGCGAACCCCGCCCGTCCCCGACCCCCTCACCCGTCGTGGTGCGGTTCGCGGGTGGCTTCGTCGCGGCGGAAGGCTTCGTCGCAGGTCGGGGTGGAGCGGGTCGCCGTGAGGGAGAGGATGTCCAGGAGGCCGCCGTTCGAGAGCTCCAGGGTCCACGTCCCGCTGGTCAGCCGGGTCGCGGGGATGGGGTCCCCGCGTCGCCCCGTGACCCGCCATCCGCGTTCCGCCAGGGCGGCTTCGAGGGCGGCGAGGTGGGCTTCGTCGGCGGGGCCGGTGCTGGTCCAGTCGGCGACGCAGTCGGCGATGGCCCCGTCGGCCGGGGGCATCGAGGTGTCCCGGGGCAGGCCGACGGCGGCGGTGGCGGCTGCGAGTTCCGCCAGGACCTTGGCGTGGGCGGGGTCCGGGCCCGTGCGGGCGGGGGCGTCGGGGGCGGCCGGTACCGGGGTGAAGTCCAGCGGGTCGGGGGCCGGGGTGTCCATCAGGCCCGTCAGGGAGCCGAGGCCCCCGAGCCCTCCGACGGAGCCCACCGCGACGGCGCCGAGGGCCAGGCACGCCACGACCCCGGATCCGGCCGCCGCGACGGCCGTCTTCCACCGCCCGCCCCTACGGGCCCGCGCGCTCCCACCCACACCGCTGGACCGGTCGCTGCCCTCACCACCCGGCACCTCCCCACCCACACCGCTCGACGGGTCGTTGCCCGCACCCCCCGTACCCCCCGCGCCACTCCCCGCGTTCCCCCGCATGCCGGTCATCCCGCTCCCGCTCCCACCCTCGGGCGGCACGCGTGCGCGGTGCCGCCGGACGTCACCGCGTCCGGCGGCACCGCGCAGGTTAGCTCCCGGGCGCGGTGGCCTACTCCTCGGGTGGGAAGACGGGTTCGCCCGTCGCGGCCAGGGTGATGAGGATGGCTTCCACGGGGCAGCCTTCGGCCGCCGTGAGGGTGGGTTCGTTGGCGTCCGTTTCCGGGGTGCGGGGGTGGGACTGCCGGGCCGTGTCGAGGGAGAAGCCGTCCGGGGCGTGGTTGACGCACATGCCCGAGCCGATGCAGACGCCCCGGTCGACCTCGACCTGCCAGCGGTCTCCCGTCCGGCCGAGGTCTCCCATCAGGCTCCCGTCCCGTCGGCGGGGGCGTAGCCCGCCGGGAGGTGGATCATCTTGTGCTCCAGGTACTCGCCCAGGCCCTCCGGTCCGAACTCGCGGCCCACGCCGCTGTTCTTGTAGCCGCCGAACGGGCCGAGCATGTCGAGGCTGAAGGTGTTCACGTTGAAGGTGCCGGTGCGGATGCGGCGGCCGAAGTCGATGCCGTGCTCGGTGTCGGCGGTCCAGACGCTGCCGCTCAGTCCGAATTCGGAGTCGTTGGCGATCCGCGCGGCCTCCGCCTCGTCGCCGTAGGGGATCAGGCAGACGACCGGGCCGAAGATCTCCTCGCGTGCGATCCGCATCGAGTTGTCGACGTCGCCGAAGAGGGTGGGTTCGACGTACCAGCCGCGTTCCAGGCCCGCCGGGCGGCCACCGCCGGTGAGGACCTTCGCGCCCTCCTCCTGGCCGATGCGGATGTAGTCCAGGGAGCGCTGCTGCTGGCGTTGGGCGACGAGGGGGCCGAGTTGGGTCGCCGGGTCCAGCGGGTCGCCGACGACGAGGGCTCCGGCCGCGGCGGCGAGCGCGTCGGCGATCTCGTCGTAGCGGGCGCGCGGGGCGAGGACTCGGGTCTGGGCGACGCAGGCCTGGCCGTTGTTCATCCAGGCGGCCGGGACGATCCCGGCGATGGTGGTCTCCAGGTCGGCGTCGGGCAGGATCACGGCGGCGGATTTTCCGCCGAGTTCCAGGGTGACCCGGGTGAGGTTGCGCGCGGCGACCTCCATCACGCGGCGGCCGGCGTCGACGGAGCCGGTGAAGGCGACCTTGTCGATGCCGGGGTGACCGACGAGGTACTCGCTGACCTCGCGGTCCGCGGGCAGGATCGACAGGACGCCCTCGGGGAGCCCGGCCTCGCGGGCGATGTCGGCCAGGATGTAGGAGTCGAGCGGCGCTTCCGGGGAGGGCTTGAGGATCACCGTCGATCCGGTGAGCAGCGCGGGCGCGAGCTTGGCGGCGGCCACGAACTGGGGGACGTTCCAGGGGATGACGGCGGCGACGACCCCGACGGGTTCGCGGCGCACGAGGATGGGGCCGAGTACGCCCTGGCGGTGTTCCTCGTACGGGAAGGCGCGGGCGACGGTGATGGCGGCGTCGTAGACCATCATCGGGCCGAGGGCCTGGGCGAGGACGCTCCAGGAGTAGGGGGAACCGTTCTGGGAGCTGATGGAGCGGGCGATCTCCTCGTGGCGGACGGCGATGGCGTCCTTGATGCGGGTGACGACGGCGATCCGCTCGTCCAGGGTCATGCGGGGCCAGGGGCCTTCGTCGAAGGCCTTGCGGGCGACGGCGACGGCGCGGTCGACGTCGGCGCGGGAGGCGTGGGGGACGCTGCCGATGACCTGCTCGGTGTGGGGGGAGACGACGCGCAGGATGTCGGTGCCCAGCGGGTCGGTCCATTCGCCGCCGATGAACAGTTGTCCGTGTTCCACGAGCTCGGTCATGGCTGAGGCCTCCTGGGGCTTGGCGTTCCAGAACTGATACCAGTTCTAGTTAGAGGAGTCCACGGCCCGGACGGAACAGGCGGAAAGATCCAACGGCTAGTCAGGAAGCCCCGATGATGGTCGACTTGGGCTACTACTGGAACAAGTTCTCGTCAGCGGACAGGGGAGCCTCATGTCGCAGGACACCTCAAGGGACACGTCGGGGGACGCGTCGAGAGAAACGTCGGGGGACGCGTCGAGGGGCACCTCGGGCGGCACCTCGGGGAACGGCGCGCAGGTGACCGACCACGGCGGGGGCGTCCGGGGCATCAAGGTCCCGATCCCCGACAATCCGCTCGGACACACCCTCGTCCACGTCCTCGACACCGACCGCGGCCCCGTCCTCGTCGACACCGGCTGGGACGACCCCGCCTCCTGGGACGCCCTGACCGCCGGGCTCGGCGCGCTCGGGCTCGCCGTCGCCGACGTCCACGGCGTGGTCATCACCCACCACCACCCCGACCACCACGGCCTGTCCGGACAGGTGCGGGAGGCCTCGGGCGCCTGGATCGCGATGCACGCCGCCGACACCGAGGTCGTCGTGCGCACCCGCTCCGCGGAGCCCGGCGTCTGGTTCGACTACATGAGCGAGAAGCTGGCCGCCGCCGGCGCCCCCGAGGAACACGTGGCCCCGCTGCGCGCCGCCCGCGCGAGCGGCCGGCTGCGGACCCTGCCCGGGCTGCGGGCCGCCGTCCCGGACCGGGAGATCGTCCCCGGTGAGCTGCTGCCCCTGCCCGGCCGCCGGCTTCGGGCCATTTGGACCCCCGGCCACACCCCCGGCCACGTCTGCCTCCACCTGGAGGAGGAACATCCGGCGAACCTCCCCGGCAACGGCCGCCTCTTCTCCGGCGACCACCTGCTGCCCGGCATCTCCCCGCACATCGGCCTCTACGAGGACCCCTCCGACGAGCGGGTCACCGACCCCCTCGGCGACTACCTCGACTCCCTCGAACGCATCGGCCGGCTGGACCCCGCCGAGGTGCTCCCCGCCCACCAGCACGCCTTCACCGACGCTCCCGGCCGCGTCCGGGAGCTCCTCGACCACCACGAGGAACGGCTGACCGGCCTGTGGCGGCTGCTCGCCGAACCGCTGACCCCGTGGGCGCTGGCGGAACGGATGGAGTGGAACCGCCCCTGGGAGCAGATCCCGTACGGCTCCCGCACCATCGCCGTCTCGGAAGCGGAGGCGCACCTGCGGAGGCTGGTCAAACAGGGCCGGGCGGAGGCGGTACCGGGCACGGACCCGGTGACGTACCGGGCCGTGTGAGCGGCGCGGCCCGGCCCCGCCGGTCCCCGGCCCCACCACCCGGCGGGCGGTGCCCCCGGGTCCGCCTGTTACGGGCCGGTAGAGTGAAGGCGTCGTCCACATCTCCGTACGGGGGGAAGCCGGTGCGAATCCGGCGCTGACCCGCAACCGTGACCCGCCCGCGCGGGAAGCCGGAATGCCCCGTACCGGAGGTGCGCGGCTCGTGCCGCCGGGTCCTCCGGCGGCCGGCACCGTCGAGGTAAACGGAGCCGGAGCCCGGTACCCGCGTGTGCCTGTCTCCGTTCCCCAGCACGAGAGGCACCCGCCCCCCATGAACGTCCGCCGCAGCGCCGCCGCGCTCGCCGCCTCCGCCGTGCTCTGTGTGGGTGCCGCCCCCGCAGCCCTCGCCGACACCGCGCCGCCGTCCCCGTCGGCGCCCCCCGTCATCCCGTCGGGTCTGTTCGGCAAGGCCGATCCGACGTACGACGGCGTGTGGCGCCAGTCCGTCGCGCTGCTCGCCCAGCGCACGGCCGGCGCCGAGCCGTCCCCCGAGGCCGTGCGGTGGCTCGTCGCCCAGCAGTGCGCGGACGGCGGCTTCACCTCCTTCCGTGCCGACACGGGCAAGGCCTGCGACGCGACGATCCCGCTCGACACCAACGCCACCGCCGTGGCCGTGCAGGCGCTGAAGACGCTCGGCGGCCAGGACGCCACGGTCAAGAAGGCCGTGGACTGGCTGAAGTCCGTCCAGAACGAGGACGGCGGCTGGAGCTACGTGCCCGGCTCCCCCAGCGAGGGCAGCTCCACCTCCCTCGTGATCAGTTCGCTGGCAGTGGCGGGCGAGAAGCCGGCCGACGTCAAGTCCAAGGCCGGCAAGTCCGCGTACGACGGTCTGCTCGCCTTCCAGCTGGGTTGCGCCGCGGAGCCGGCCGCCGACCGGGGCGCCTTCGGGTACCAGCCGGCCGACGGCAAGCTCGCCGCGAACGCCGACGCCACGGCCGCCGCCGCGCTGGCCGGACTCGGCAAGGGCATCGTCGTCGAGCCCGCCGCCACGGACACCCCCGCCGCCGCTCTGGCCTGTCCGACCGGTGCGACGGACCCGGCGGGCGCCGCCCAGGGCGCGGCCGGCTACCTCGCCGAGGCCCTGAAGAAGGACGGCCGGCTGACGGCCGTCACCCCGGGCGCCGACCAGCCCACCGCCGACACCGGCAACACCGCCGACGCCGTGATCGCCCTGGCCGCGGCCGGGCACCGGCAGTCGGCGGCGGGCGCGCTGGAGTGGCTCAAGGGCAACTCCGCCGAGTGGTCCAAGGGCAACCCGGCCGCGCTCGGCACCCTGATCCTCGCCGCGCACGCCACGGGCACCGACCCGAAGTCCTTCGGCGGCACCGACCTGGTGTCGGCGCTGAACGCCACGGGCCCGGCGCCGCAGGCGTCGAAGACGGACGCGACGAAGGTCGAGTCCAAGGACGACGAGGGCTCCGGCAACCAGAACATCTGGTGGATCGTCGGCGCGGGCGCCGCGGCCGGCATGGGCATCGGCATCCTGCTGAGCGGCCGCCGCAAGAAGAACCAGCTGTGAGCCGCCGCCGTCCGCCGGCGCTCGCCGGCGTGGTCCTGGGTGTCCTCGGCCTGGTCCTCACCCTGTTCGCCGCCTCCCCGGCCGTGGCGGCGAGCTACCGCTACTGGTCGTTCTGGGACGGCGCGGACGCGCGGTGGGCCTACGCCACCCAGGGCCCGTCGACGGCCCGCCCGGCGGACGGCGCAGTGATCGGCTTCCGCTTCTCCGTGAGCAAGGACGCGGCCGCCGAGGCGGCGCAGCCCCGCGCCGCCGCCGACTTCGAGGCCGTCTGCGCGGACACCGCCCCGGCCGCCGGGAAGAAGCGGGTGGCCATGGTCATCGACTTCGGCGTGCCCGAGGACGCCCCCGGCGGCGAACGCCTCCCGCAGGACGCCCCGCGCACCGTCTGCGCCCGGGTGGCCCCGGCCGCCACGGCCGCGGAGGCGTTGGCGGAGGTCGCGAAGCCGCTGCGCTACAACGGCGCGGCCATGCTGTGCGGGATCTCCGGCTACCCCCGGACGGGCTGCGGCGAGCCCGTCACCGACTCCGGATCCGGCTCGACGGCGCCCGCGCCACCGACGGCTCCCGGTACTCCGGCCGAGCGGACCCCGCCCCCGGCGGCGACCCCCGCACAGGACTCCGGCCCCTCCGTGGGGCTGATCGCGGGCATCGCGGCGATCGCCGCCCTGGCGGCGGCCGGCGTCTGGCAGTCCCGCCGCCGCAGGCGATGACGGGCCGCCCGGACGCACCCGCCGCCCACGGCCCCGCGGTCGACAGATCGGAAGAGCGTCGTGTACGGCAAGAGTGTTCCACCAAGAGTACATCTCGGTGGTCGCCGGAT
>NZ_JANFAK020000225.1 GCF_024721315.2 Streptomyces sp. Isolate_45 | reverse complement strand
CGCCGCCGCCCCGTGCCCGCCGGCAGCGGACACCCCGCCCGGCAGGCCCTCGCAGCCGCCCGTGACCCCGCAGGCGCCCGGGACGCCGACCCCGGCCCGGCCCGCGGATCCGGCGCCGAACGCACCCGGCGACGTACCGTCCGAGCTGTCCCCGCAGAGCCCGGACGACCCCGCCCTGCCCGGATACCCGGAGGAGGACGCCCTGCAGGACATGCTCGACCCGTTCCTGCCCGACCTCCCGTACGACGTACCGGACCCGCTGACCGGGGACTCCGAGGACACCCAGTACCTGGAGAGCGCCTGACCCCCGGCTGTGTCATGGTGGACCGGTGCCGAGCACCACATCGCTGCCGGACGATTGGCCCGCACATGCGGGCCGGTCGCTGTCACTGAACCGGATGGGCAGTTTCGACTGGGACCTGGTCACCGGGCTCATGCACCTGGACTCAGCCGCCCTCGAAGTCTTCGACACCACCCCCGACGCCTACGACGGACGGCCCGAATCCCTCTCCCCGCGCGTCCCGCCGGCCGAGTCCACCCGGCTGGACGCGCTGGTGTCGAGCGCCCTCAAGAGCGGCGTCGACAGCTACGGCGCCTATTTCCGGATCCGCTGCCGCGACGGCGAGCTCCGCTGGACCCACACCCAGGGTCGCGTCATGCGGGACCCGGACGGACGTCCGTACCGGATCATCGGGATCGTCCGCGACGCCACCGAGGAACTCAGCCATTCCGCCGAACGCCTCGGACTGGACGACGAGCGCCGCCGCCAGACCTCCGTGGTCGAGAGCACCACGGCGGCCCTCGCGCACGCCCGGACCGTCAAGGACGTCATCGACGCCCTCGGTGACGCCCACGGCCTGGAACGCCTCGGCTCGATGGGCATGGTCATGGGCCTCGTCGAGGCCGGCCGCATCCACCTCGTGGCCGAAGGCCCCCACGGCAGTTTCGTGCCCGGTACCCGCTACACCCGCATCGACGAGCCGTACCCGATGAGCGAGGTCGTCCGCTCGCTCCAGCCGCGCTTCCTCGACTCGGCGGAGGAGTTCGCCCACGGCTACCCGGGGCTGTGGGCGAAGATCTCCCCCATGCGGATCTCCGCCGCCGCCTACCTCCCGCTGATCGCGCAGGCCCGCCCGATCGGCGCCATCGGACTTCTCTACCAGGACAAGGACGGCTTCACCCAGGACGAACGGAACCTGCTGGTCGCCCTGGGCAGCAGCATCGCGCAGAGCCTCCAACGGGCCATGCTGCTGGAGCAGGAGCACGACCTCGCCGAGGGACTCCAGCAGGCCATGCTGCCCCGGCGCATCCCGGCCGTCCCCGGCGCCCGGATCGCGGTCCGCTACCGTTCCGCGCGGATGGGCCAGGACATCGGCGGGGACTGGTACGACGTCATCCCGCTGCCGGGCGGCCGGGTGGGCGCCGTCATCGGTGACGTCCAGGGCCACGACACGCACGCGGCCGCCGTGATGGGGCAGCTCAGGATCGTCCTGCGCGCCTACGCCGCCGAGGGGCACTCGCCGGCCACCGTGATGGCGAGGGCCTCCGTCTTCCTGCACGAGCTGGACACCGACCGCTTCGCCACCTGCACGTACGTGGAGGCCGACCTCTCCACCGGCGTCCTCCAACTGGTGCGCGCCGGGCACCTCGACCCGCTGCTGCGCACCCGCGACGGGGACTGCCGACGCTTGCCGGTGGAGGGCGGGATGCCGCTGGGCCTGTCGGCCGAGTTCGGCCGCCTGGAGTACGCGGTCACCACGGTGGAATTGGATCCGGGAGAAACGCTCCTGCTGTGCACCGACGGGCTGGTGGAACAGCCCGGCGCCGACCTCGACGACGGCATCCAGTTCCTCACCGACCTGGTCCGCAACGGGCCGGCCGACCTCCAGCTCCTCGCCGACCGGCTGTGCGAGGTCGTCGACGACCGGGGCGGCGACGACGACATGGCCCTGCTCCTGCTGCGCCGTCAGGGCGAGGAGGCCCCGCGGGGCGGCGGCCGGCTCCAGCAACACGTGGCCCCCGGGGACCCCGAAGCCCTCGTGGCCGCCCGGCACATGATCGGCGCGGCGGTCCGGGCGTGGGGTGCGCGCAACAGGGCCGACGAGATCGAACTCGTCGCGGACGAACTCATCGTGAACGCCCTCATGCACACCGACGGCCCCGCCATCGTCACCCTGCGCGTGCTGAGCGGCCCCGAGCGGCGGCTGCGCGTGGAGGTCGAGGACCGCTCCAGCGCCCTTCCCAGGCGCCGCGAGGCGGGTGAGTCCGGCGTGTCGGGGCGCGGGCTGATGCTGGTCGACCGGCTCGCGGACGTCTGGGGCGTGGAGCCCCGGGGCAGCGGCAAATGCGTGTGGTGCGAGTTCGTGATGTCCTGACCCGACCGCGACGTCCCGACCCGGCCGCCGCCGCCGGCCGGTCGGCCGGGTTGAATGGCCCCGTGAACGGCGAACCGGCTTGGCCCGTGGACAAACTGAACGCCTTGCGCCTGGGCAGGAGGCTCGTCGTGGAGATTCCGTCCTCGGGGCCCGACCGGCGGGCGTTCGTGGACGTCACCCCGCACCGGACCGGGTCGGATGCCCGCGCGGAAGCGGAGGGGTGGGTCCGCAGCGACGCCGGGCGCGCGTTCCGGCTCCACCACCGGGAATACGACGGGGACCGCCTGGACGGCTTCGACCACGACGTCGGAGAGGTACTCGTCCGCTCGGCGGAGGCCGGGGACGAGGCCGGGCTCCTCGCAGTACTGGTCGCGTGGGGCATCGGCCCGGGATCCTTCGTCCATCCCTGGGACAGCGACGATCCCCGCTGATCGCCCACGGGCCCGTGGTCCGGGTCGCGGTTCGGGCGGGGCGGCGGCAGGCTGGGGGGATGCCGGAGTTGCCCGAGGTCGAGGCCCTGCGGGGGTTCCTCGACGAGCACCTCGTCGGGCGGGTGGTGGAGCGCGTCCTCCCGCTGGCGGTCAGCGTGCTCAAGACGTACGACCCGCCGCCGACCGCCCTGGAAGGGCTGACGGCCGGGTCGACCGCCCGCCACGGCAAGTTCCTCGCCCTGCGGATCGGTGACCTGTACCTCGTCACCCACTTGGCCCGCGCCGGCTGGCTGCACTGGCGGGACGCGTTCCCCGCACAGCCGCCACGGCCGGGCAAGGGGCCGCTCGCCCTGCGTGTCGTGCTGGAGGAGGGCGGCGGGTTCGACCTGACCGAGGCGGGTACCCAAAAGCGCCTCGCGGTGTACGTAGTGCGGGACCCCCAGGAGGTCCCGGGCATCGCCCGGCTCGGGCCCGACCCGCTCGCGGAGGGTTTCGACCGGGACGCCTTCGCCGCGCTGCTGGCGGGGGAGCGCAGGCAGATCAAGGGAGTGCTGCGCGATCAGGCCGTCATCGCCGGGATCGGCAACGCCTACAGCGACGAGATCCTGCACGCCGCACGCGTCTCGCCGTTCAAACTCGCCGCCTCCTTCGACGGGGACCAGGTCACCCACCTCTACGAGGCGGTGCAGGACACCTTGCGCACGGCCGTCGAGCGCGCCCACGGCGTCGCGGCGGGGAAACTGAAGGCGGAGAAGAAGAGCGGGCTGCGGGTCCACGGCCGGGCGGGCGAACCCTGCCCGGTGTGCGGGGACACGGTGCGTTCCGTGTCGTTCGCGGACTCCTCGCTCCAGTACTGCCCGACCTGCCAGACCGGCGGCAAGCCCCTCGCCGACCGCAGGCTCTCCCGCCTCCTCAAGTAGCGGGGCACTGCGTAGACTCCGCCACCATGGCCGACCCGCAACACCCGCCCCGGCGGGAGACCGTCACCGGCGTGCCCCGGGGCACCCGCCGCCGGCCGCCCGCGTACGCCCCGGCCTGCTCGGAGATCTCCGAGCACACGACCCTCGGCACGACCTACGTACGGGCCCTGATGCGCAGCCAACTGCGGTCCGGACTGGGCGCGCTGGCGGTGCTCGCGCTGCTGCTGGTCCTGCTGCCGCTGGCGTTCCTGCTCCCGAGGTCGACGGCCGGCCCGTTGGTCTGGATAGCGCTGGGCCTGGCCGCGTACCCGGTGATGTGGCTGATCGCCCGCTGGTACGTGACCCGGGCCGAGCGCAACGAGGCCGATTTCACGGGCCTGGTGACCGACCCGGCCGACACGGCCTAGGCGACGAAAGGCCCTAGAACAGGTGCATCGCCAGGTGCCCCAGGGGGAGGCCGAGTTGCCAGGCCGGTGTCCAGACGCGGGCGTTCTCGTCCAGGCCCGGCGGGGTGTCGGTGCGGCCGTGGCCACCCGGGTCGATGTTGGTGGCGAACAGCTCGGTGTGGTCGAGCCAGCGCCAGGCCGCCCGGGCCAGTTCGAGGTCGGGGTCCTCCGCGTCACCGCGTTCGCGGGCCTCCTCGCCCAGCGCGAGGAAACGGGTGTGGACCCAGTCGCGCCAGGGGTGCCCGTACGCCGTCAGGGAGAGCCACTCGTCGAGCTGCGAGACCACCCGGATGCCGGAGAGTTCACCGGCGGCGTCGGAGAGGTAGATCGTCAGCGCGAGCGTGTCGCGGCCGGCGCGGAACTCCAGGGTGCTGACCGGGATCAGCCGGCCCGTGCGCAGCAGCTCGTCGGCGATGTACTCCGCGTAGAGCCACGCCATGGGCACTGCCAGTCCGCCGTCACTGGTGCCGTTCGAACCCTCGGGCTGCACCGTTCCACCTCTCCCGCGCGTCGAGCTTCCGCCGTCACCCCTGAGCCTTCACCGCACGACTCGTGGAGCGGGGGATGTTTACTCAACTTGAACGCTCTGATGCCGCAATCGATGCGGTACCTGTCCGGTTCGTGCGCATGACGGACGATCCTTGAGAGTTTCTCCGGTGCGCTTCGAGGGCGGCGGCCCGTGCGACCCGCGCGGACCGGCCGTCAGGCGCCGAGGCCGTACCCCTGGAGTCCCTTCCGGAGGGCGCGAAGGGCGTAGTACGTGCGGGATTTGACCGTTCCGGCGGGAATGCCGAGCTCCGCGGCGGCCTCGGCCACCGAGCGGTCCTGGAAGTAGACCTGCACGAGTACGTCCCGGTGCTCGGGTCCCAGGCTGCCGACCGCCCGCCTGACGTCGATCGCGGTGACCGAGCCCGCCACCGCGTCCTGGGGCTCGGGGGCGTGTTCCAGACCGTGCGGGTCGACCTCCTGCGGGCGGGCCAGGCGGGCCCGGCGGGCGTCGATCGCCAGCCGCCGCGCGACCGTGAACAGCCAGGGCCGCATGGACTCGTGGGCGCTGGCCAGTACCTCCGGGTGCTGCCAGGCCCGGACGAGGGTCTCCTGGACGAGGTCCTCGGCGCGCTGGGCGTCCCCCGCGGTGAGGCCGAGCAGAAAACCGAACAGGGCCCGCCCGTGATCGCGCTGGAGTTCGGCGAGAGCCTCGGGTTCCGTGTGTTGGAGGGTGGGGGAGGGCGGCACGAGTGGCTCCTTCCGTGGGCCGCTGGGGTCTCTGGTCCCGCTCGGGGGTTCGACTCACTCACCCTGACCTGCACGGAGCCCTCCCGGAACCGTCCGGCGCCGCCGTTGCGCCCAAGCACCCGGGTCGTCCGGTGGGCGGCCGCGCGGGACGACGAACGGTCGAACGGCGCGGCGAACGGGCGGGGGGCCGTCGGAGTGGGACGGCTCGGGCGGACGGCAACGTTCCTTGACTTCGCGCGTCTTCTCCTATGGATTGCGGATCAGATGATCCGATAGTCATACAAAAGGGAGTCGGCGAAGATGAGCACACGTACCCGACGGGCACTCGCACTCCTCTCCGCCCTCCTGCTGCCGGTGGTCGCCGCCGGCTGCTCCGGCGGGGGACCCGCCCCGGCCCGGCTCGGCGCCGGCGCCGCCGGCCCGTCGTCCGCCACGCCCGCCCCGACCGGAACCGCGGCCCCCGGCGCCGCCGAGAAGGGATTCACCCTGGTGGCCAGCGGCGACGTGCTGCCGCACACCTCGGTCATCAAGCGGGCGGCGGCGGACGCCGGGGGCGACGGGTGGGACTTCCGCCCCATGTTCGCCGGGGTGAAGCCGGTGGTCTCGGCGGCGGACCTCGCGCTGTGCCACATGGAGACGATCTACGGCGAGGACGGCGGACCGTTCAGCGGCTATCCGGCCTTCGTCTCCCCGCCCGAGGTCGCCGACGGGCTGAAGGACGCCGGGTACGACGGCTGTTCCACGGCCTCCAACCACACCCTCGACGACGGGGCGGACGGCATCCGACGCACGCTCGACAGGTTCGACAAGGTCGGCCTCGGTCACGCGGGCTCCGCGCGCACGGCCGCCGAGGCGGCCAGGACGACGATGTACCGGGCGGGCCCCGCCAAGGTCGCGCACCTCGCCTACACCTACGACACCAACGGCTACCCGATGCCGGACGGCCAACCGTGGGCGGTCAACGAGATGAAGCAGGACCGGATCGTCGCGGACGCCAGGGCGGCCCGCAAGGCGGGCGCGGACGTGGTCCTGGTCAGCCTGCACTGGGGCACGGAGTGGGAGACCGATCCGGACGAGACGCAGCTCTCGCTGGGGAAGGCGCTGACCGCCTCGCAGACCGACGGCAGGCCCGACATCGACATGATCCTGGGAACGCACGCGCACGTCCCCCAGGCCTACGAGAAGGTCAACGGCACCTGGATCGTCTACGGGATGGGGGACCAGGTCGCCGGCGAGATGTTCAACCACTCGGGCGCGCGCGACCTGCGCGGCAACTACGGCTCGATCGGCCGCTTCACCTTCGCCCCGCCCGCCGCGCCCGGGCAGCGCTGGCAGGTGACGAAGGCCGAGTTCATCCCGCAGATGATGGACCTCGGACCGGGCCGGGTCGTCAACCTCCCCGCGGCCCTCGCCGAGGATCCCGGCCGCGGCGACTACGAGGAGGCCCGGGAGGCCGTCACCGAAGCGGTCCTCGGCCGCGGCGCCGCCAAGGACGGCCTGAAACCCGCACGCTGACGACCCCGGCTACGGCACCACCGTCACCGGCCGGCGGCCGGCCTTGACCAGGCGGACGGCGACCGGGCCGACGATGCGGTGGCCCGCCCGTTCGCAGGCGCCGACGACGACGGCGTCCGCCGTCAGGTCCTCGGCGGCGCTCACGAGCCCGGCGTACGGGTCGCCGCGGAACGTGTGGAACCGCCGGCGGACGACGAAGACGCCCTTCAGGCGCTCCGCGGAGTCGCGGATCTCGGCGACGATGCCCTCCGCGATCTCCACGGTGGTGTCGGCGACGGGCGCGCCCATCGACGCTCCGGCCGGCAGGACGGGCCGGACGTCCCGTCCGCGGGCGACGACGGGAGTTTGCCGACAGCTCCTGGCGGGCTCGCCGCGCGGACCCGCGCGGCCCTCCCTACAGTGCGAACCATGAGTGCCACAGTGGAGGAGACCCGCGGGACCCGCGGGACCCGCGGCCGGTTCCTGAGCCGGGTCCCGGACGCCTTCGGCGCGTTCTTCGGAACGCTCGGGCTGCTGTGCGCCCTGCTGGCACTCTCCCCGACGCTGAGACGGCTACTGAGGCCCGTGGTCCGCTTCCTGGACCAGTTCGTGGTGCCCGTCAGCGAGAACCTCGCGTACGCCGTGTTCCTCTTCCTGCTGGCCGCCGCCCTCGGCACCCGGAAGAAGATCGCGTGGTGGATCGTCGTCACCTATCTGGCCCTGCTGATCCTGGTCGACGTACTGATCATCGCCGACGGGGACTACTGGGTCGGCGGTCCCTCCATGGTCGTCGCCGTGGCCGCCATGATCATCCTGATCGCGGCGCGCGGCGAGTTCTACGCCGCCTCCCGGCACGGCGCCGTCTGGCGCGCCATGCTCGTGCTCGGCCTCGGACTGCTCGCCGCGGTCCTCGTCGGGTGGGGGCTCGTCGCACTGTTCCCCGGAACCCTGCCCAAGGGACAGTGGCTGGACTGGGCCGCGAAGCAGGTGTTCGGCGGGCTCTTCTCCGCCCGGCAGTTCGACGGGCGGCCGCCCCGCCCGCTGTACTTCCTCCTCGGTCTCTTCGGCGCCCTCGCCCTGCTGAACGCGGCCATGACCCTGTTCCGTTCCCAGCGACTGACCGCCGCCCTGCACGGGGACGAGGAGCCCCGCATCCGGGCCCTCCTCGGCGCGTACGGCCGCAACGACTCCCTCGGCTACTTCGCGACCCGGCGCGACAAGGCCGTGGTCTTCGCCCCGAACGGCAAGGCGGCGGTGACGTACCGGGTGGAGGCCGGGGTGTGCCTGGCGAGCGGCGACCCGGTGGGCGATCCCGCCGCCTGGACCCCCGCCGTCGACGCCTGGCTGGCCGTGGCCCGCCGCTACGGATGGCAGCCGGCCGTGATGGGCGCCTCCGAGGACGGTGCGACCGCCTACGCGCGGTCCGGGCTCAGCGCGCTCCAGCTCGGCGACGAGGCGATCCTCCAGGTCGCCCACTTCGACCTCGACGGCCGCGACATGCGGGTCACCCGACAGGCCGTGAACCGGGTCCGGCGGACGGGGGCCACCACCCTCATCCGCCGCCACTCGGCGCTGTCCGAGGACGAGATGCAGATGATCGTCGACCGCGCCGACCGCTGGCGCGACACCGAGACGGAGCGCGGCTTCTCCATGGCCCTCGACCGGCTGGGGGACCGCGCCGACGGCGACTGCCTGCTGGTCGAGGCCTTCGACGCGCGGGGCGAGCTGATCGCCCTGCTGTCCTTCGTCCCCTGGGGGAAGGACGGCATCTCCCTCGACCTGATGCGCCGGGACCGGTCCGCCCCCAACGGAGTCATGGAGTTCATGGTCGCGCAGCTGTGCGCGGCCGCCCCCGGCCTCGGCGTGCGCCGGATCTCCCTGAACTTCGCGGTGTTCCGTTCCGCCTTCGAGGAAGGCGGTCGAATCGGCGCCGGCCCGGTCCTGAAACTGTGGCGCAAGCTCCTGCTGTTCTTCTCCCGCTGGTGGCAGCTCGAGGCGCTGTACCGCTCGAACGTCAAGTACGGCCCCGAGTGGTACCCCCGGTTCCTCTGCTACCAGGACGCCGGATCACTCGCCCGGGTCAGCCTGGCCTCCGGCATCGCCGAGGGCTTCGTTTCCGTACCGAGCCTGCGCACCCTGTGGGGCAACGGTCACCCCAAGGGCCTCACCAACCCGGCCACCACCGAGGGGCTGCCTTCCATCGACTCCATGGGGCTGGACCTCGTGGCCGAGGACGGGGAACGGGCCCAGGCCGAGCGGCTGCCCGAACAGGTCCGGGTCCGGCACGCCAAGATGGAGCGGATCAGGGCGGGCGGCACCGACCCCTACCCGGTCGGCATCCGGCAGCGCACCCACACCGTCGCCCAGCTGAAGGCCGCCCACCCCGGCTACCCGCCGGGAGCCCGCACCGGCCAACAGGTCACCCTCGCCGGACGGGTGATGGTCGTGCGCGACCTCGGCGGCGTGGTCTTCGCCGTACTCCGGGACTGGACCGGGGACACCCAACTGATGTTCACCCGGGACGAGGCCGGGCCCGGGGCGCTGGAGTCCTTCACCGCACAGGTCGACTTCGGCGACCACGTGGTGGCGAGCGGCGAGGTCGGTACCAGCCGGTCCGGCGAACTGTCCGTGGTCGTCTCCGATTGGCAGCTCACCGGCAAGTGCCTTCGCCCCCTCCCGGACAAGCGCAAGGGCCTCGCCGACCCGGAGGCACGGGTCCGGCGCCGCTACCTCGACCTCGTCGCGAGCCCCGACGCGCGCGACGTCGTACGGGCCCGCTCCAGCGCGGTGCAGGCCCTGCGCCAAGGGCTGCTGGACCGCGGCTACCTGGAGGTCGAGACGCCGATGCTCCAACAGATCCACGGCGGCGCGAACGCCAGGCCGTTCCGCACGCACATCAACGCCTACGACCTCGACCTGTACCTGCGCATCGCACCCGAGCTCTACCTCAAGCGGCTGTGCGTCGGCGGCATGGAGAAGGTCTTCGAGATGGGCCGCACCTTCCGCAACGAGGGCGTCTCCTACAAGCACAACCCCGAGTTCACGATGCTGGAGGCCTACCAGGCCTTCGCCGACTACGACGTCATGCTCGACCTCACCCGGGAGCTCATCCAGGGCGCCGCGACCGCCGCCTACGGCTCGCCGATCGCCCACAAGGCGGGCCCCGACGGAAAGCTCGTCGTCCACGACATCTCCGGCCAATGGCCCGTCAAGACCATGTACGGGGCGATCAGCGAGGCCCTGGGCGAGGAGGTCGACGCGGACACCGGGGAGGACGTGCTGCGCCGCCTGTGCGACCGGGCCAAGGTGCCGCACGCGCCGGAGGACACCCGCGGCGACGTGGTCCTGGAGATGTACGAGAGGCTGGTCGAGGAGCGCACCCAGCTGCCCACCTTCTACAAGGACTTCCCGACCGACGTCTCCCCGCTCACCCGGCAACACCGCAAGGACCCGAGGCTGGCCGAACGCTGGGACCTGGTCGCGTTCGGCACCGAACTGGGCACCGCGTACTCGGAGTTGACCGACCCCGTCGAGCAGCGCCGCCGCCTCACCGCGCAGTCCCTGCTCGCGGCGGGCGGCGATCCGGAGGCGATGGAACTCGACAACGACTTCCTGGACGCCCTGGAGTACGCCATGCCGCCGACCGGCGGCCTCGGCATCGGCGTCGACCGTCTGGTCATGTTCCTGACGGGCTTGACGATCCGGGAGACGCTCCCGTTCCCCCTGGTGCGGCGCGGCTGAACGGGTGAGCGAACGGGGGCGCGTCCGCGCCTCTCGACATCTGCCCGGATGTCGTTGATACGTAGTAATAATGAAAAATGACGAGCCGACAGTAGGGCGACGCGTGCTCCTGCGTACCGCCGTCTTCCTCGGAATCGCCGCCGCGTCCACCCTGGTCACGGCGGGCGAGTCACAGACCCCGCCGCCCGGCACCGCCGGTCCCGCGAGG
>NZ_JANFAK020000224.1 GCF_024721315.2 Streptomyces sp. Isolate_45 | reverse complement strand
GTCAGGGTCGGATGGCCGCCCGCGCCCCCCTTCGTCTGGGGACTGCGGTTCTGGCCCCCGGCCGGCGGGATCGACGAGGCGGCCCGGCTGCTCGGCGGCGCGCCCGCCCCGGTCCGCGCCGCCTTCGTCCTGCACCGCCTGGACGGACTGCCCGAGGAGGCCGTCGTACGGCTGCTCGGCGCGGCCGGCGCCACCGACGCGGCCGACGGGGTCCGCGAAGCCCTTGCCGTACCCGTCGACGAAACGCTCCTGCGAACGCTGCGCACACCGGAGTTCGACTCCAGCGTGGTCAGCACCCGCCCCACCGACCTGCTGCGCCGCCGCCGCAGGGTCCGCGCCGGGTGGGCCGCGGTGGCGGCACTGGCCCTGGCCGGCGGGGTCCTCGTCGCCGACGGGAACCCGGCCGGAACCCCGGCCGCACCCGCCGCCGGGCCGGTCGCCGCCGGGGTCCTCGACCCCGCCCGACTGGTCCGGGTCCCCGCCGAGGCCTGGGCCGACACCGCCCGGGTCGACTTCACCGCCTGGCCCGCCCGCGGCGCCCGCACCACCGACCGGTCCCTCCTCGCCCGGGCCCTCGGCGCCTGGGCGGCCCGGCCCGGCGGCGTCACCGTCTCCGCCGCCCCGGGCACCGCCACCGATCCGCCGGCGCACCACCCCCAGCTGCTGTACGCCGGAAACGTTCCGGGCGCGGGGGCCGGGCAGGACGGGCGGACCCGGGCGGTGGTGCTGCTCCTCGACGGCGACCGCGTCGTCCGCTACACCGAGTACCCCGGGTACACCGAAGACGACTCCGGCCCCCGCGGCCGGAGCCTCGACTTCGCCCGCACCGACGAGGCCGGTGTCACCACCGCCGCCGCGCTCGCCCTCGGGGCGAACGCCGACGGGCAGCCCGCGCGCTACCTGCTCGCCCCCTGGATCGCCGCCGCCGGCACCCGCGACCTGCTCCGCCCCGGGGACGGCACCACCGCGCTCGCCGTCGGCGCCGACGGGGTGACGGCCCCGGCCGCGGTGCCCCGTACCGCCGGTGCCTGCGACGCCTGGCCCGCGCTCGAACTGACCTCCTCCGCCCGGATCGTGGAGAAGCACTCCTTCGTCCTCGCCGACCTGGGCACGCCGACCCCCGTCCACCTCACCTACACCCCGCTCCCCGACGGGCCCGGGGCCGTCGCCGCCCGTCAGCCCCGCGAGGCCACCGGCGCCGCCGCCCGCGCGGCCTGGGCACCCGTGGCCTGCCGGCTGCGGGAGCTGCGCGGGGGCGGCGTACGGGCCGTCAACGTCTGGGACTTCGCCGCCTCCGAACTCCCCGACGGCGCCGGCCGGGCGGTGTGGACCTGCACCCGCGCCTCCGGATGGGCCGGACCGGGCGACGTCCTCGTCCAGCTGCGGCTGCCCGCCGGGCCGCCGCAGGACGTCACGCGGGCCCGGTCCACCGCCGCCTGCGGACGATTCGGCCAACACCTCCTCGCGGGCACCCGCTGGCGCTCCCCGGCCGGCCGCTGGTACCTCATCGCCGCCGGGAGCCGCGAGGTCGCCGGCATCAGCGCGTCCGGCGCGGTCCGCGCGGAGGCGAACGGCCGCACCCTGACCGCCCCGGCCGCCGCGGAGGGCGCCCCGGTGTCCCTCACGGCCCGCCTCGCGAGCGGCGGCCGGATCACCGCCCTCGACGCCGCGGGGGGCGGCCGCGACTGACGCGTCGGGGGTGGGCGCCGGCGGGGGTTGACCGTCGGCGGGCCCGGGGCGCCACCGGGCGTTGACCGTCGCGGGGACCGGGGCGTCCCGGTGGGGCGGTCCGTCGGGGCCGTCCGGCCCCCGGACGACGGTCGGGGGCCTGGTCCACCGCCTGTAGCATGGGCCCATCGCGAGGGCCGTGACGGAGAGGTCACGACCCTCGCTTTTGCGTTACGTCCACCCCGACAAAATGCGGCGCGTGCCCTTTCGGCGGTTCGATACGATGAACCCCATCACAATCCGTCACCGGCACATCGTCACCGCATGAACGAAATGGAGCATCCGAGGATGGCTCGACACCTGATCACCAGCGCGCTTCCGTACATCAACGGGATCAAGCACCTGGGCAACATGGTCGGGTCGATGCTTCCGGCGGATGTGTACTCCCGGTACCTCCGCCAGCGCGGCCACGACGTCCTGTACATCTGCGCCACCGACGAGCACGGCACCCCCGCCGAACTCGCCGCGAAGGAAGCCGGCATCTCCGTCGCCGACTTCTGCGCGCAGGCCCACGACGCCCAGAAGGCGGTCTACGACGGCTTCGCGCTGTCCTTCGACTACTTCGGCCGCAGCTCCTCCCGGCAGAACGCCGAGATCACCCAGCACTTCGCGCGGAAGCTCCAGGAGAACGGCTTCATCGAGGAGCGGGCGATCCGGCAGGTCTACTCGCCCGCCGACGAACGCTTCCTGCCGGACCGCTACGTCGAGGGCACCTGTCCGCACTGCGGCTACGACAAGGCCCGCGGCGACCAGTGCGAGAACTGCACCCGCGTCCTGGACCCCACGGACCTGATCGAGCCCCGCTCGGCCATCTCCGGCTCCACCGAGCTGGAGGTCCGCGAGACCAAGCACCTCTTCCTCCTCCAGTCGAAGCTCCAGGTCGAGGTGGAGGCCTGGGTCGCCGAGCACGAGGAGGAGTGGCCGCAGCTGGCTTCCTCCATCGCCCGCAAGTGGCTGACCGAGGGCCTGCACGACCGCGCGATCACCCGTGACCTCGACTGGGGTGTCCCGGTCCCGGCCGACACGTGGCCCGAACTGGCCGCCGACGGCAAGGTCTTCTACGTCTGGTTCGACGCCCCGATCGAGTACATCGCCTCCACCAAGGAGTGGGCGGACGCCGACCCGGCCAACCGCGACTACAAGTCCTGGTGGTACGAGGCCGAGGACGTGCGCTACACGCAGTTCATGGCCAAGGACAACGTCCCGTTCCACACGGTGATGTTCCCGGCCACCGAGCTCGGCACCCGCGAGCCGTGGAAGAAGGTCGACTACGTCAAGGCCTTCAACTGGCTGACGTACTACGGCGGCAAGTTCTCCACCTCGCAGAAGCGCGGCGTCTTCACCGACCAGGCCCTCGCCATCCTCCCGGCCGACTACTGGCGCTACTTCCTCATCGCCAACGCGCCCGAGTCCGACGACTCGTCCTTCACGTGGGAGCACTTCGCCGCCACGGTCAACAAGGACCTTGCCGACACCCTCGGCAACTTCGTCAACCGCGTCCTGTCCTTCTCCCGCAAGCGCTTCGGCGACGACGTCCCCGCGGGCAACCAGGCCGGCGAGGTCGAGGCGAAGCTCGGCGGACAGATCGCCGAACTGCTGGCCGAGTACGAGGGCCACATGGAAACCCTCCAGTACCGCAAGGCCGCCGCCGCGCTGCGCGCCCTGTGGTCGGCCGGCAACTCCTACCTGGAGGAGAAGGCCCCCTGGCTGGAGATCAAGACCGACCCGGAGGGCGCGGCGCTCACCCTGCGCACCGCGATGAACCTCATCCACCTCTACTCGGTGGTCTCCGAGCCCTTCATCCCCGCCTCGGCACAGGCCATGCGCTCCGCGTTCTCCCTCGCCGACGACACCGCGACGTGGGTGACGCCGGAGCAGGCGAAGGCGCTGGACGCGGTACCGGCCGGAACCCCGTTCACCGTGCCGCCGGTGCTCTTCGCGAAGATCACCGAGGAGGACCTGGAGTCCTACCGCGAGCGCTTCGGCGGCTCCCCGGAGGCCTGAGGCCCGGCGCACCGGGGCCCGAGGGCCCGCGCACGACCGCCCGGAGGGGCGCGTCCCGTCACGGGACGCGCCCCTCCGGCGCGTCCGGGGCGGCGGGAGGTAGGGGAAACCCCACCACGAAGAGGCCACTTGGGCGTGCAGACCCGAAGGGGGCCGCGCGGCTGGAATGGACCCATGACCCCTTCCCGTACCGCCCGGTGGACCGCCGGCTGGCTGCTCGCCGCCGTCTGGGCGTTCTCCTTCCCGCTGTTCTCCTCCCTCGGGCCGCACCGGCTGTGGGGCTGGTGCGCCGGAGCCGGATACCTCGCCGCCGCCGGCGCCACGGCCCTCGGCCGGCGCCGCGCGGCGCTCGGCGCGGCCCTGCTCGGGGCGGTCGTCGTACCGCTGGTGTACCTGGTGCTGACGGGCCAGGGGCAATCCGAGGTCGGCGTCATCGAACGGTCCGGGCGACTCCTGCTGCGGACCGGACACATCTACGTCGACCGGCCCGCCGGAGTCGAGGAGTACACCCCCTACCTCCCGGGCATGGCGCTCCTCGGCGTCCCCCGCGCCCTGCTGGACGGCGCCTTCGGAGCCGGCGGGAGCTGGGTCGTGCGGCCGCTGGGCGATGCCCGGATCTGGTGCGCGGCCGTGCTGTTCGGTGCCCTGTGGGCCGGCCGCGGGCTCCTCGGCGGGGCCCGCTCGCCCCTGCTGCCGGTGTTGGTGGCCTCACCGGTGGTCGCGCTGCCGCTGGTGGTGAGCGGGGTGGACCTGCCGCTGGCGGGTCTGTGCTGCCTGGCGCTCGCCGCGGCCGGATCAGGGCGGCCCGGGTTGTCCGGGCTGGCGCTCGCCGCGGCGTGCGCCCTCAAGTGGACCGCGCTGCCCGCGGTGGCGGTCGCCGTCGCGCTGCTCGGGTCCCTCCGGGGCGCGCGGGCCGCAGTGCGCTGCGCGGCCGTCGCCGCCGCGGGTACGGCCGCGCTGGTGTTGCCGGGCCTGCTGCTCCAGCCGGCGGAGCTGTGGCGGCAGGTGTTCGCCTTCCCCACGGGCCGCGCGGACGTACCCACCCCGGCGAGCAGCCCCCTGCCCGGGCACCTGCTGGCCGGCCTGGGCTCCTGGGGCTGGTACCTGACGGTGGGTCTGTTGGCGCTCGGGGGACTGGCCGTCGCCGTCTCGCTGGTGGTGCGCCCGCCGCGGACGGTCCTGGCCGCCGCGCACCGGCTCGCCCTCGGCCTCACCCTGGCCTTCCTGCTGGCCCCGGCGGGCCGCTTCGGCTACCTGGCGCTCCCGGTCCTGCTGGTGGCCTGGGCCCGCTCCGCGGCCCCGGCCGGCGCGTCCCGCGTGGTGGCCCGCTCCCGAACACGGGTGGAGCCGGCCGAAGTCCGGTGAGGGCCCTCACCGCCCCGATCGGCCCCGCCGCCGGCCGCCCTCCGTGCGGCGGGCGACGCCGTCGGCGGCGACCGCGTCATGGGCGGGGGCCCGGCCGGGCACGGGCGTTCCGGCGGCCGTCCGGGAGGAACGGCTCAGGCCCCGGCGGAATCGCGGAGGTGGGCGAGGACCGCCAGGACGCGCCGGTTGCCCTCGGTGGGGTCCAGCTCCAGCTTCGAGAAGATGCTGCCGGCGTGCTTGACCACCGAGGCCTCCGTGATGAAGAGGCGCTCCGCGACCGTCTGGTTGTTGAGCCCCTCGGCGATCAGCGCCAGCACCTCCCGCTCGCGCGGGGTGAGGCGGCCGAGGGGTCGGTCCCGCGGGGCGGGGGCGAGCAGCACGCGGACCACCTCCGGGTCGATGACCGTCTGCCCGGCGTGGACCCGCCGCAGGGCGTCGAGGAACTCGGTGACCTCGCCGACCCGGTCCTTGAGCAGGTACCCCAGCCCGGCGGCCGGACCGGCGGAGAACAACTGGGTCGCGTACGCCGTCGCCACGTACTGGGACAGGACCAGCACCGGCAACGAGGCGTCCCGTGAGCGCAGTTCCAACGCCGCGCGCAGTCCTTCGTCGCGCAGACCGGGCGGCATCCGTACGTCCGTGACGACCACGTCCGGCCGCTCGGCCGCCACGGCCCGCAGCAGCTCGGGGGCGTCGCCGACGGCCGCCAGGACCCGGTGGCCGCCGAGCGTCAGCAACTCCGAAAGCCCCGCGCGCAGCAGCACCGAGTCCTCCGCGAGGATCACCCGGAGCACGGCACCTCCACCCGGAGTTCCGTCGGCCCGCCCACCGGACTGGACACCATCAGCCTGCCCTGCAACATCGCCACCCTGTCCGCGAGACCCGCCAGGCCCGCCCCCGCGCCGGGATCCGCCCCGCCGCGGCCGTCGTCGGTGATGGTGAGGGTGAGCCGGCCGCCCTCGACCCTACCGGCGACGCCGACGTGCGAGGCGCCGCTGTGCTTCGCGGCGTTGGCGAGCGCCTCGGTGACGGTGAAGTAGGCGGTGGTCTCCACCGGTTCGGGCAGCCGGGGCACCGGCAGGTCGACCGTCACCGGCACCGGATGACGCAGGGCCACCTCGGCGACTGCCGCAGCCAGGCCGTGGTCGGTCAGCACCTGCGGGTGGATCCCCCGCACCAGGTCCCGCAGTTGCTCCAGGGCGAGCTTCGCCTCGCCGCGCCCACGCCGCACGAGGTCCGCCGCGCCGGCCGCCGCCGGCACGGCGCGCAGTTCCATCTCGGCCAGACCCAGCGTCATGCTGAGCGCGACCAGTTGCTGCTGCGCCCCGTCGTGCAGGTCCCGCTCGATCCGTCGCCGTTCCGCCTCGAAGGCGTCGACCAGCCGGACCCGGGAGCGCGTCAGCTCCAGCACCCTGCCGTCCTCCTCGCGCGGACCCAGCAGCAGCCGGGCGACCTTCACCTGCGCCCCGGCGAGCAGCGCGCCCGCGTACGCGGCGACCACCAACCCCACCAGCCCCACCGCCGTACCGGCCAGACCCTCGACGGGATCCGCCACCGCCCGGCCGGGTATCAGCATCACCGTGTCCGGGGCGATGGCCCACACGATGACGGGCGTGGCGACCAGGATCGCCGAGCCCGCGAGCAGCGTGATCACCCCGAAGCCGGCCGCCCCGAAGACGGGCCCGAGGAGCGCGGCGTACCCGAACTCCCGCCAGGTGGCCCGCTCCCTCAGCCGTGTCCGCAGCCAGGCGGGCGCGCCGGCCCCGCCCAGGTTGGTGTGCGGATCCGCGACCGGGGCCGGATCGACCCAGCGCAGCCGCCGCCGCTCCAGCTCCCCGAGCGGGACCACGCCGGCCACGGCCGTCAGCAGCAGCACCAGCCCGATCCCGACCACGGACAACAACACCCCGAGCCCGACGAGCGCCGCCAGCAACACCAGCACCACGTACCCGAGCACGGCTCCGCTCCCGAGGTACGCCCAGCAGCGCCACGGCCACCACGACCCGAGGAACGCCGTCGGCCGGCGCGACGCGCCCCACACGGCGACGGGCGCGTCGCCGCCGGACGCCTCCTCGACGGACCCCACTACGCGCGGACGGCCGCGTCGGCGACCGCCGCGGTCAGCAGGGGGGACGGCGTCCCGTGCCAGGAGACGGCCAGCGCGTCACGGGCCCGCGTGCAGGCGACGAACAGCAGGCAGTGCTCGGCGGTCAGGTCGCTCTGGTGCTGCAACGGATCCACCTGCGCGGGCGTGACCTGGGGCGGGAACGGCACCACGCCCTCCGCGACGCCCACCACCGCCACGCAGCGGAATTCCAGCCCCTTCATGGCGTGCATCGTCGCCACCCGTACCCCGCTCACCGACGGCCCGGTGGCGTCCTTCACCGCGACCACGGGAACGCCGTCGCGCCGCAGCCGCCCGATCACCGCGTCGACCATCGTGTTGAAACGGGCGCACACCGCGATGTCGGACGGAGCCACGTCGTCCGCCTCGATCCAGGAGCGGACCTGCTCCACCAGGGCGGTCAACTCCTCCTCCTGGCTCCGCCAGCCGCGCGCCGACGGCGCCCTGCCGCGGAGTTCGGAACGGTAGCCGGCCAGGCTGTCCGCCGCGCCGGTCTCGTCGTCCTCGCCGAGCCGCCCGATGCGCCGGCCGTCCAACAGCGCGGACGACCACACCAGGATCTCCTCCGTGCTGCGGTAGTTGAGCCGCAGGCGGGTGGAACGACCCGTGACGTGCACCCCCAGGGACCGCAGCGAGACCCGGGAGTCGTAGATGCGCTGGTGCGGGTCCCCGACGATGAACAGGTCGTCGGGGCCCGCCGCGACGCTCGCCCGCAGCACCCGCCACTGGGCCGGATGGAGGTCCTGCGCCTCGTCGACGACGACGTGCGCGTACCGGGGCGCCGAGGTGGCCATCAGCTCCGCGGCCCGGGCGCACAGTTGCGTGTACGTCGCGGTGTCCCGGGAGGACACGACCGCCGTGAACTCGCTCATGGCCCGCCACAGCTGTTCGCGCTGCACCGGGCCGACCGGCGTCCCGCGCCCCTTGCGCGGCACCCGCTGGTACTCCTGAGCCGTGCGGACGTCCTGCGCCAGCACGACGTGCCGCAGCTCCTGCGAGAGGAACTGCTCCGACCAGGGCAGCTCATGACGCTTGCGGATGCCGGCCCACACACTGCGTTCCGCGGCGGTCCCCAGGGGCTTGGGGACGCGGCCCCGTGCCTCCCGGATGACGCGGGAGGCCAGCGAGTCCACCGTCGTCACGTCGACACGGGACAGCAGGGCGGCGTCGGCCTCCCCGAGGAGGAGCGCGAGGTTCTGCCGCAACGTCTCCGCCATGGCGTTGGTGTACGTGGTCAGCAGGATCCGGCCGGCGTCCTCCTGGCCGCCCCTCTCCCGGCCGCCGCCGCGCAGCAGGTGTCGTACCCGGTGCAGGGCGGCGACCGTCTTCCCGGTGCCGGGGCCACCGGTGACCTGCGCCGGCCCGGAGTAGCTCGGCACGTAGGCCATGCGGCGCTGCGCGGGGTGCAGGAACACCCGCCAGCGGGCGAAGTCGTCGGCGAGCACGCGGTCCAGTTCGTCGGGGCCGGACACGTCGACGATGCGGTGCGGTGTGCTGCGGATCGCCTCGGCGAGGTCGGCGGGCCGCCACGCCCCGGACCCGGTCGCGGCGGGCCGGCGCGCCGCGATGAGCTGCTCCCACACGTCCTCGGGGCTGAACCCCTCGGCGAGGTGGTCCAGCACCTCGTGCTGGTCGGCGGGCATCAGGGGAGGCGCCACCAGCCTCAGGTCGTCGCGGTCCACGCACAACCGGGCCAGCCGCAGGGTCTGTTCGTCGATGCCGAGGTCACGCAGCACGGTGTCCGATTGGGCGGCGAAGAGCCGGGCCGGGGCCGTCTCCGCCTTGTGCTCGAAGAACGGTCGCATGTCCTCCAGCGCCGCCACGTTGCGCACTTCCAGCCCGCCGGTGGCCGAGTTCACCGAGTACGCGCGCTTGCGCGCCCAGGCGATCGCGTCGTCGTGGTGGGCCACCCGCACCAGCAGGAAGGTGTCGCTGCCGTCGTCCGGGGCCAGCACCACCCCCCGGTACGCCTGGGTGATGCGGATCGTCCTGATCCGCGGGTCCCGGGGATGTCGTAGCTGTTCCAGGTGCAGCCCCTTGCCCGCGTGCAGCTGCGCGACCGTGAGCTGCTGGAACATGCGGACGGCGTCGCGGACCGCGGAGCGGACGTGCTTCTCCAGACCGTCGTACTCGTCGAAGAACTCCTCCGAGATGGCGAGTCGGGGCATGGGTCTCCTCTGTGCGGGCGGTATGGAGCGGGCTGGAGCAAGCCTACGTACGCGGCGGCGGGGTGGCACGCCGCGCCGGGAGGCGACGGGGCGATCGGGCCGCGGAACGAGCGACCGGCCAACGGCCGAGAGTTGACTTCCGATCAGGTCGTCCGCGAGGGCGTCGGGGACGGCCACCCGGCCGGCGCCGGTCGGTGGGGTGCGCGGGCCGTCGGCCGGTGGGCCCCGCTCCCGGCGGCTCCGCCACCACCTGGAGGCGAGCGTTCGGCGCGGGCCGGTCGGCGCGTTCCCGGCCGGCCCGCAAGGGCCCGCCGGCGGCTGCCCGTAGGTGACCGACGAGTAAGGGGGTATGGCGAAATGTCGGTTGTAGGCGCTGCTAGGGTCGGCTCCGTGTGCTGAGTCACACGCTGTGGAGCGGGGGCGTGGGGGTCGGGACATCGGCCCGCCGGGCAGCGGCGTGGGGACCTCCGGCCTGCCACGCAACGGCGAGCAGCTTCCATGGGGTGACGTGTGAGTTCTTGGGACGTCGAGTCGATCGACGACGGTATCCGACCGGTCGATTCGGCCCACGAGTACGGTGACGGACTCAGCGTCCGGGTCGGGGACGTCCGTCCCTACCGGCCCGCGAACCCGGAGTCGGTGTACGGGCTGCGGGCCGACGACGACATCGTCGCCTGCACCGTGTCGCTGACGAACGGCACCCCGTCCGCGTTCGACCTCCCGGGCATCGAGCTCGTGATCCGCTGCGGCGCCAACGGCAAGGCCGCGCGCAGGATCCTGGACGACGACTCCGCCGTGCTCGACGAGAACCTGGCGGGCACGCTGCGGCCGGGCCGCACGGTGTCCGCCACGTGGGCCTACAGCGTTCCCCCGGGGACGGAGGGCCTGCTCGACATCGAGGTGTGCTTCCCGTCCCGGCTCGAACGGGACAGCATCACCTTCACGACGGACGCCACGACGCAGGCGCAGGCACCGCTTCGGGCGGCGACACGGGCACCGGCCGCGCCCGAGGGGCCCGTCGTGGTCCCGCCCCCTGCTCCCGCGCCGACTCCGGACGTCGCACACCCGGTGGTCACGCCCCCGGCCGCAGGCCCCTGGGTGCCCGCGCCCCGCCAGGAGCCCGTGGCCTCGCGGCCCGCCGCTTCGGCGCCCCCGGAATGGACCCCCGCACCGGGCCCCGAGGACGCGTCCGCACCGTCCCACGGAACGGGACCGGTCCCGGGGTTCGGGCCGGCTCCCGCTTACGAAGCCGCCCCGGCACCCGGCTACGATCCCGCCGCGGCCCCGGCCTACGGCTCGCCCCGGGGCCCGGCCCCGGGTTACGGGTTCGCTCAGGCCTACGGGGCGGCTCCGGCGGCCGAGCCCACACCGATCCACGCGCCCACACCGATCCACGCGCCCGCGCCGGCGCCGATTCCGGCTGCGGCTCCGGCCTCGCCGCCGACGTCGCCCCCGACCCATGGGCCCGCGCCGTTCCCCGAGCCCGCGCCGACCCCGGCCCCCGAGCGCGCGCCGGCCCCCGAGCGCG
>NZ_JANFAK020000223.1 GCF_024721315.2 Streptomyces sp. Isolate_45 | reverse complement strand
CCCCCCCCCCCCCCCCCCCCCCCCCCCCCCCCCCCCCCCCCCCCCCCCCCCCCCCCCCCCCCCCCCCCCCCCGGCGGGGTGCGCGCCTCATACGACGCGCGCGCTCCGGTTGATGGCGTCGAGCAGTTCCGCCTGGCGCAGCAGGACCGTTTCGGGGCGGGCCCCGACGCGGACGTCCGCGACGAAGGCGGCGACGGAGCGGAGCACCTGGTCGTCCGGGGCGAGGCCGATCTCCTCGACGCCGGTGGAGCGTTCGAGGCGGATCGTGGGCGGGTGCGCGGCGGGCGGGGTGAAGGCCCGGTCGACGGTGACGCGTCCCAGGCTGCCGGTGATCTCGTAGGCGCTGCGGTAGCCGTGGTCGAGTCCGAAGGAGAGCTGCGCGGTGACCCCCTCGGGGGTACGGAGCAGGGCCGTGCCGGCCGTGTCCACGTGCCGGCCGGGGCCGTCGGGGCCGCCTCGGGTGAGGACGGCGCCCTCGGTCTCCAGCCGGTCCCCGAGGAAGTGCAGGGCGGCCCGGACCGGGTAGACCCCGGTGTCCCACAGTGCGCCGCCGCCGAGGGCGGCGTCGTAGCGGATGTCCGTGTCCGGGAGCCGGGGGATGGTGAACTCGGCCCGCAGCGAGCGTGGTTCACCGATCGCCCCGCCGTCCACGAGGGCCCGGACGGCGGCGTGCTGGGAGTGGTGGACGAACATCACGTTCTCCCGCAGCACCAGTCCGGCGGCCCCGGCCAGGTCCACCAGCCTGCGGGTGGTCGCCAGGTCGGTGGTGAGGGGCTTCTCCGCGAGGACGTGCTTGCCCGCGCGCAGCGCCGCCTCCACCCATTCGGCGTGCAGGGCGGCGGGCAGCGGGACGTACACGGCGTCGATGTCCGGGCGCGCCAGCAGGGCCCCGTACCCGGTGACGGCCTCGCAGCCCGCCTCCTCGGCCGTCTCGCGGGCCCTGGCCGCGTCGCGGGCGGCGACCGCGACGAGTTCGATGCCGGATGCCGCCCGCAGGGCGGGCAGCATCCGGCGGCGTGCGATGTCGGCGCAGCCGATCACGCCGATGCGGACGGGGTCCATCAGAGCGTTACCGCCCCCGAGGTCAGGCAGGAGAGCAGGGTGCGCGCCTGCACGTTGAGGTAGTGGTTGTGCCGCAGCAGGCCCGTGAGCTGCGCCGGGGTTGCCCACAGGTAGCCCGGAGGGGCCTGGAGCGGGGCCTGGTCCTCGTCGGCGTCGAGGAAGAGGTAGCGGCTCTCCGCGTTCAGGAACCGGCCGCCCTCCTCGGAGTGCAGGGCCTCGTAGCGGATCCGCGCGGGGTCGGCGCCGAGGACCAGGTCGAGGAACGGCGGGCGCTCCTCCCGCGGCAGGTGCGCGTAGTTCGGCGGCGTGTACTGCACCGTCGGACCGAGTTCCACCGTGTCGGCGAACCCGCCCTCGACGCGGGCGTGGACCAGTAGGTGGGGCACCCCGCCGATCCGCCGGGTCAGGAAGGCGGTGACGCCCACGCCCGTCGGTTCGAACAGCGGCTGCGTCCAGCCCGAGACCTCGCGGCTGCCGGCCTGGACGCCGACCGCTACGACGCTGAAGTAGCGCCCCTCCTCGTGGTCGATGGAGTCCTCGCCGCGCTTCCAGCCGGGGATGCCCGCGAGCGGGACCCGTTCGGCGCTCACGTCGTGACGGGAGCGTTCGGTGGTGAACCAGGACAGCAGCTCGGTGTCCGAGTGCAGGGCGACCCCTTCGGTGTCCTGGAGGGGCGCGCAGGCCAGCACGGTGCGGGCGTCCATGTTGACGACGTTGTCCTGGCGCAGCAGCTCGCCGATCTCACCGAGGGTCAACCAGCGGAAGTCGTCGTGCTCGGGGACGTCGCCGACCGCCTCGACGAGCATGTTGCGGTTGCTCTTGCGGTAGAACCAGGAGCCGTGTTCGGACTGGAGCACGTCCGCCAGTACCCGGCCGCGACCGGGTTGGGTGAAGTACTCGATGTAACGGACGTCGGCGCCCTTGTGGGCCTTGGTGTAGTTGCTGCGCGTGGCCTGCACGGTCGGCGACAGCTGGAGCAGGTTGCGGTTGCCGGGCTCCATCTTCGCCTGCATCAGGAAGTGCGGGACGCCGTCGAACTCCTTGACCAGGATGCCGAGGATGCCGACCTCGGGCTGGCGGATGATCGGCTGGTGCCACGTCCGCTCGCGGCCGTCGGAGCCGGTGGTGACGCGCAGGCCCTCGACGGTGAAGAACTTCCCGCTGCGGTGGCCGAGGTTGCCCGTGTCCGGGTCGAAGGACCAGCCGTCCAGGTCCGCGAAGGCGATCCGGTCCACCCGGAAGCGGTGTGCCCGGCGGCGCTCCTCCAGCCAGGCGTGGACGTCCGCGGTGTGCGCCGCCGCGCCCCGCGCCGCGCCCGTTGACCGGGACAGCCGCAGCGGCAACCCCTCGTCGACGCGGGCGACCAGGGCCGGGGAGGCGGAGGCGGCGGCCGGGACGGTCGTGGGGGCGGTCACGCGTGGCCTCCCACGAACTCCTTGACGGAGGCGATGACGTAGTCGAGCATCTCGTCCGTCAGCGCCGGGTACACGCCGATCCAGAAGGTCTGGTCGGTGATGATGTCGCTGTTGGTGAGGTCGCCGACGATGCGGTGCGGCTGGCCGATGTAGGCCGGGTGGCGGGTCAGGTTGCCCGCGAACAGGCGCCGCGTGCCGATCTTGCGGTCCTCCAGGAAGTCGACCAGGGCGGCCCGGCTGTAGGGCGCGTCGGGGTCCACGGTGATCGCGAACCCGAACCAGCTCGGGTCGCTGCGCGGGGTGGCCTCGGGCAGGATCAGGTGCGGTACGCCGTCGAGGCCGTCCCGCAGCCGGCGCCAGTTGCGGCGGCGGGCGTCGCAGAAGTCGTCGAGCTTGTCGAGCTGGGTCAGGCCGAGGGCCGCCTGGATGTCGGTGGCCTTCAGGTTGTAGCCCACGTGCGAGAAGATGTACTTGTGGTCGTAGCCCTCGGGGAGGGTGCCCATCTGGTACTTGAAGCGCTTGAGGCACTTGTTGGTCTCGCCGGGTTCGCACCAGCAGTCCCGGCCCCAGTCGCGCAGCGATTCGATGATCCGCGCGAGCGCCAGGTTCGAGGTCAGGACGCAGCCGCCCTCGCCCATGGTCAGGTGGTGGGCCGGGTAGAAGCTCACCGTCGTGATGTCGCCGAAGGTGCCGGTCAGCTGCCCGTCGTAGGTGGAGCCGACGGCGTCGCAGTTGTCCTCGATCAGGTACAGGTCGTGGTCCTGCGCCAGCTGCGCGATCTCGGCGACCTCGAAGGGGTTGCCGAGGGCGTGCGCGATCATGATGGCGCGGGTCTTGGGGCCGATGGCCTGCGCCACCCGCTCGGCGGTCGTGTTGTAGGTGCCGAGTTCGACGTCGATGAAGACGGGGACGAGCCCGTTCTGGATGATCGGGTTCACGGTGGTCGGGAAGCCGGCGGCGACCGTGATGACCTCGTCGCCCCGCTTGAGGGCACGGTCCTCCAGCAGGTGCGAGGTGAAGGCCGTCATGGCCAGCAGGTTCGCGGAGGAGCCGGAGTTGGCCAGGTGCGCCTTGCGGTGCCCCATCTTCCGGGCGAACCGCGACTCGAACCTGCGGGAGCTGGGCCCGGCGGCGATCCGCATCTCCAGGGCCGCCTCGACCAGGGCCGCGCGGTCACGCTCGTCCAGGACCGCGCCGGCGGGCCAGATCTCGGTGGTTCCGGGGACGAAGGGCCGCTGGTCCTGCGCGTCCTGATGGAACTTCGCGGTCTCGTCGAGGATGAGTCCCTTGTGGACGTTCATGACGTGGTTCCTTCCCGGCTCTGTCGGCCGAAGTCGTCGCTCTGGTGTTTCACGGCCTTCCACCAGCCGGGGTTGTCGCGGTACCACGCGACGGTGTCGGCCAGCCCCTGCTCGAAGGAGACGCGCGGCGCGTACCCCAGCTCCTCGCGGATCTTGGTCTCGTCGAGGGCGTAGCGCAGGTCGTGCCCCTTGCGGTCGGCCACCCGGCGGACCGCGGAGGCGTCCGCGCCGCACAGGGCGAGGAGGCGTTCGGTGATGTGCAGGTTGGTCTGCTCGTTGCCGCCGCCGATGTTGTAGACCTCGCCGGGGCGGCCCTTGTCGAGGACGAGGGCGATGGCCCGGCAGTGGTCGTCGACGTGCAGCCACTCGCGGATGTTGCGCCCGTCGCCGTACAGCGGGACCTGGAGGCCTTCGAGCAGGTTGGTGACGAACAGCGGGATCAGCTTCTCGGGGTGCTGGTGGGGCCCGTAGTTGTTCGAGCACCGGGTGATCGACACGTCGAGGCCGTGGGTCTTCCAGTACGAGCGCGCGATCAGGTCGGAGGAGGCCTTGGACGCCGCGTACGGTGAGTTGGGCAGCAGCGGCCACTCCTCCGTCCAGGCACCCTCGGCTATCGAGCCGTAGACCTCGTCGGTGGAGACGTGCACGACGCGCCGGACACCGGTGGCCAGCGCCGCGTCGAGGAGGGTCTGCGTACCGCCGACGTTGGTACGGACGAACTCGGCGGCGGAGTGCACGGAGCGGTCGACGTGCGACTCGGCCGCGAAGTGGACGATCGCGTCGTGGCCGGGCAGCAGTTCGCGCAGCAGCGCCTCGTCGCAGATGTCGCCGCGGACGAAGTCCAGCCGGGGGTGCGCGGCGGGCAGGTTGTCCCGGTTGCCGGCGTAGGTGAGCTTGTCGAGGACGGTGACCCGGGTCCCGTCGTGGCCGTCGTATCCGCCGTCGAGCAGGGTCCGGACGAAGTGCGAGCCGATGAACCCGGCTCCGCCGGTGACCAGGAGCCTCATTCCGCCACCTCGAAACGCGTCCGTCCGAGGGCCCCGATGACGAGGTGTGCCATGTTCGTTTCTCCTTGTGGGGAAAGGGGGGGAAGGGGTCGGCGCCGTCAGGCGGATCGCGCCTCGTTCGAGTGGTTGTCGCGCCAGGTGCGCGGGCCGAGGAAGCCGCGGACCCGTTCGGGCCGGTGCCAGCCGGCCAGGGTCGGCCCGCTGCCCGTCGTACCGCCGTACTGGCCGTCGTGGGCCGCCGCCCGGGCGAGTACGACGGCGGTCAGGGCCGCCAGTTCCTCGGCGTCGGGGCGCCCCTTCACCACGCGGATCATGTGTTCGGGCTGCTGTGTGTCCACGGACCGCTCCTTCTGGTGGGCCGCGCCGCCCGCGCTCACTGCGGCGGGTTCCCGTGCTTGCGGGCGGGCAGGTCGGCGTGCTTGGCGCGCAGCATGGCCAGCGAGCGGATCAGTACCGAGCGGGTGTCGCGCGGGTCGATCACGTCGTCGATGAGGCCGCGCTCCGCCGCGTAGTACGGGTGCATCAGCTGGTCCTTGTACTCCGCGATCCGCTGCGCGCGGGCGGCGTCGGGGTCCTGCGCGGCGGCGATCTCGCGGCGGAAGACCACGTTCGCGGCGCCCTCGGCGCCCATCACGGCGATCTCGTTGGTGGGCCAGGCCAGCGCCAGGTCGGCGCCGATGGAGCGGGAGTCCATGACGATGTACGCGCCGCCGTAGGCCTTGCGCAGGACCAGGGAGATCCGCGGGACGGTGGCGTTGCAGTACGCGTACAGCAGTTTGGCGCCGCGCCGGATGATCCCGTTGTGCTCCTGGTCGACGCCGGGCAGGAAGCCGGGCACGTCCACGAGCGTGACGAGCGGGATGTTGAAGGCGTCGCAGAACTGGACGAACCGCGCGCCCTTCTCGGAGGCCTCGATGTCGAGGACGCCGGCCATCGCGGCGGGGTTGTTGGCGACGACGCCGACCACGTGCCCGTCGAGCCGGGCCAGCGAGCAGACGAGGTTCGGCGCCCAGGCCGGATGGACCTCGAAGTGGTCGCCGTCGTCGACGACCTCCTCGATGACCTTGCGGATGTCGTACGCCTGCCCGGACTGGACGGGAACCAGGTCCAACAGGGCGTCGTTCGGCCGGTCGGCCGGGTCGCCGGAGTGCTCGACGGGGGCCAGCTCGCGGTTGTTGGAGGGCAACAGGGAGAGCAGGTAGCGGACCTCGGCGATGCAGGTCTCCTCGTCGTCGTACGCGAAGTGCGCGACGCCCGAGGTGGCGGCGTGGACGTCGGCGCCGCCCAGCCCGTTCTGGGTGATCTCCTCGCCGGTGACGGCCTTGACCACGTCCGGGCCCGTGATGAACATCTGGGAGGTCTCCCGGACCATGAAGACGAAGTCCGTGAGCGCCGGCGAGTAGGCGGCGCCGCCCGCGCAGGGGCCGAGCATCACGCTGATCTGCGGGATGACGCCCGAGGCCCTCGTGTTGCGCCGGAAGATGCCGCCGTACCCGGCGAGGGCGGAGACGCCCTCCTGGATGCGGGCGCCGGCGCCGTCGTTCAGCGAGACCAGCGGGGCACCGGCCTTCTCGGCCATGTCCATGATCTTGTGGATCTTCTCGGCGTGGGCCTCGCCCAGCGCCCCGCCGAAGATCCGGAAGTCGTGGGCGTAGACGAAGACCGTACGGCCGTCGATCGTGCCCCAGCCGGTGACGACGCCGTCGCTGTACGGCTTCTTCGCCTCCAGCCCGAAACCGGTCGCCCGGTGTCGGCGCAGCGGCTCGACCTCGGTGAAGGAGCCCTTGTCCAGCAGCAGCGCCACGCGCTCGTGGGCGGTCAGCTTGCCCTTCGCGTGTTGGCGCCCGGTCGCGCCCTCGTCGCCGCTCCGTGCGGACTCCTTGATCCCGTTGAGCTCGTCGATCCGGGACCGGATCGTTTCGTCCGCTCTGGACATGGTTCTCCCACCCTCTCTGTGGGTCGACGGTCAAACGGTGGTGGCGGTGAGCGCGCCCACGGCACGCGCGAGTCGGTCCGCGGTGTGCGTCGTGTGGACGTGGGCGGCGGGCAGGATGCGGCGCACGAGGGCGCCCAGCACCTGTCCGGGTCCCACCTCCACGAAGCGGTCCGTGCCCGAGGCCGCGAGCGTCTCGACGGCCCCGGTCCAGCGGACCGGGCTGGTGAGTTGGGTGCGCAGGGCGACGACGGCCTCCGCCGCGGTGGTCACCCACCCGCCGGTGACTCCGGAGACCAGCGGGACGGCCGGGTCGCGGAACTCGGTGGCGATCAGCGTCTCGGTGAACTCCGCCTCGGCCTCGCCCAGCAGGCTGGAGTGGAACGGGCCGCCGGTGCGCAGCCGCGCCACCCGCGCCCCGGCCGCGCCGGCCGCCGCGGCGACGTGCGCCACCGCGTCGGCCTGCCCGGAGACGACCGTCTGCCGCGGCTCGTTCTCCCCGGCCACCTCGACGACCTCGCCGGTGGCGGCGCGGGCCTCGGCGCACATGCGGGCCAGGTCCGTGCGGCGCAGGCCGATCACCGCGGCGGTGGCGCTGCCGATCCGGTCCCCGACGGTCGCGACGAGTTCGCCGCGCAGCCGGACCAGCCACAGCGCCTCGGTCCATTCCAGGACGCCCGCCGCGACCAGCGCCGCGTACTCCCCCAGGCTGTGCCCGGCGACCGCGTCCGGTTCGAGGCCCTCGCCGCGCAGCACTTCCAGTACGGCCAGGCTCGTCAGGAAGACGGCCGGTTGGGCCACCGCCGGGTCCTCCAGGTCCTTGGCGGATCCCTCCCAGCAGAGCCGGGCCAGCGGGATGCCGAGGAGGTCGTCGGCGGTGCGGTAGTAGGTGTCGGCGAGGTCCGGCCGCAGGGCGAGCAGTTCCCTGCCCATGCCGGCGCATTCGGAGCCCTGGCCCGGGAAGACGAAGGCGGTGCGGGTCATCCGGTCACGTCCTTTTCTACGGTCGACTGGCGGGGGACGTACGGCCTTGCTCCGGTGCGGTGGCGCCGCACGCGGTGTGCCCGACGGACAGCCAGGAGTCGGGCACCCAACGGACGTCGACCACCTTCGGGGGCGGTCCGGCCACCGCGACGGCGGCGGCGTGGGTGGCGTCGGCGGGAACGCCGGCCATGGTCCAGCCGGCCGGATGACGGTCGTGGTCGGTGCCGAGGTAGTCCTCGGCGGGGGATCGGCTCAACCCTGTCCCGAGCCCCTTGAGGAACGCTTCCTTGCGCGTCCAGATCTGGCCGAAGAGCTGCCTGCGCTCCTCGCCCGCCTCGGTCTCGGCGATCTCCTTCTGCTCGTCGGGGTGCAGGGCCCGGGAGCAGATGTCCACGGTCTCGGCGCCGGGGAGCTTCTCCACGTCGACACCGATGGGCACCGTGGCGACGCCGACCATCGCGACTCCCCCGCTGTGCGAGAGCGAGTAGTGCAGCGGTGGCGGCGGGGGCGACAGGGCGGGGCGGCCGTGTGCCTCGCCGCAGCCGGGGCAGGGTTCGCGCATGAAGCGCACGTCCTGGGGGGCGGTGGCCGTGTAGCGCCCGAGGAGCCGGCGCACCGCGACGTGGGCGGCGGCGTAGAGCAGGCCGTCCGCCTTGCGCATGAACGACTCGGTGCGCGCGCGTTCCTTGTCGTCCAGCTCGTCCATGGCCAGGGCCTCGGCGTCGGCCCCGATGGGCCGGCGGACGAGCCACAGGTCGACGCGGTCGGCGGACAGGGTGAACCCGGGTGGTGCGAGGTCCTGGTGGTTGACCACCGGGCGCCCGGAGGGCAGGAGGGTCGTCAGCGTCATGCCGGCACCGGTGCCCCGTGCAGGTGCGCGTCGGGACCGATCTGGCCCGCGAGGCAGTCGATGAGTTCCTGGGCGCTGTTGGCCAGCAGCAGGCGCTGGAGGTTCACGTCGACGCCGAGCGTCGACTCCATCCGGTACTGGAGTTCGATCCCCGAGATCGAGCCGATGCCGAGGCAGCCCATGGGGCGGCCGGTGGTGTCGACGAGGTGGGGTTCGATGCCGAGGATGCGGCCGAGTTCCTCGCGTACGTACTGCTCCAGGATCCGGGTGCGTTCGCGCAGCCCGGCCGTGGTCAGTACCGCCATGTCGGGCCGGGTCATGTGGACCAGGCCGGTGTCGGTCTCGTATGTCTGTGACATGTGAAGTGTGTTCATGATGCTTTCCGGTTCGGGGCGGAAGGGGAGGGGTCGTCCCCTTCCGCCCGTGGTCGGGGCCGAGGGGGGCCGGGGAGCCGGCGGGTCAGGCCTGGTACGGGCTCTTCGCCCGGGCGTCGCGCAGGGCGGTCCCCCACCAGGCGAGCTGGTCGAGGAGCACCTTGGCGGCGTTCGCCGGGCCCTGCGGGTCCTTGGGCCGGCCGTCCTCGCCGAACTGCTCCCACGCTGAGTGGAAGCTGATCGCGTCGCGGACGGTGACGGCGTGCAGCTCGGCGAAGATCGGGCGCAGCTGCTCCACCGCGCGCAGACCGCCGGCCAGGCCGCCGTAGGAGAGGAAGCCGACCGGCTTGGCGCGCCACTGCGTGTAGTGCCAGTCGATGAGGTGCTTGAGGGAGGCCGGGAAACTGTGGTTGTACTCCGGCGTCACGACCACGAAGGCGTCCGCCTGTTCGAGGCGCGGCGAGATGGTGGCGAGCGCCGCGACGGCCTCCGGGGAGGGGGTGCTCGACAGGGCGGCGGGCAGCTCGTGCTCCGTCAGGTCGATCACGTCGACGACGAGGTCCTCGCGCCGGCGGGCCTCCTCGGCGAACCAGGCCGCGGGAACGGGTCCGAAGCGGCCTTCGCGAACGCTGCTGAGGATGACGGCGAGGCGCAGGGGCTCTCGGGACATGGCGGTGCTTCCTTTCGTTGACCGCTCCGTGCGGAGAGCGGGTCGGTGGGTCGGGCCGGACGGCCGAGCCCGCCGAGGGCGACGCAGGCGCCCACGGCTCCGACGGCGGTGACCAGCCCGAGCGCGGAGCCCGGTCCGGCCGTGTACAGCGCGGCGGCGAGCGCGACCGTGAGGACGGCGCCCAGCTGCACGCAGGTCTGGTAGAGGCTTCCGGCCGCGCCCTGGAGCGGCGCCGGGACGGAACCGGTCGCCTGGAGGTGCAGGGCGGTGAAGGCCAGGACGAACGCGGCGCCGACGAAGGTCATCGCCGGCAGCAGGTCGGCGAAGCCCGTGGCGGCGTCCACCGTCCGCGGCTGGATGGCGTAGCCGACGGGGGCGGCCGCCGCGCCCGCGGCGACGGCCCGCGCCGGGCCCAACCGGCCGGCGATCCGGCCGGAGTGCAGGGCGGTCAGGGCCAGCGGGAGGCCGGCGGGCAGCAGGGCCAGCGCCGTCCGCCAGGGACCCCAGCCGGCGCCGTGCAGCTGGAGGGTGACGATCAGCAGGAAGGCCACGTACGAGCCGTTGAGCGCGGCGGCGCCGGCCGCGGAACGCAGCAGCGGTGCGTGGCGCAACAGTTCGACGGGTACGAGGGGCCTGGCCGCCCGGCGTTCGGCACGCAGGAGGGCCGCGCCGAGCAGCAGGGCCGCGGCGAAGGCCGCGCCCGCCGCCGGTAGGTCCCGGCCGGGGCCTGCCAGGTGCGCCAGCCCGTACCCGAGGAGCAGGACGGCGCCGGTCAGACCGAGGCCGCCGACCGCCGCGTACCGGGCCGGTGTGCTCGGCCGCGCCGGACCGTCCGGGGGCGTCCCGTGCGGGATCAGCCGCAGGCCCGCGGCGAGCAGCAGTAGCGCGACGGGCGCCGGGAAGGCGGTCGTCCAGCGCCATCCGGCCTCCGTGAGGATCCCGGACAGCAGGAGCCCCGCGCAGAAACCGGCGGCGCCGAAGAAGGAGTAGAGCGACAGCGCCCGGCGGCGGGCGGCGCCTTCGGGCACGGCCGCCACGATGATGGCCAGGCCCGTGGGGGCGGTCAGCGCGACGCAGCATCCCTTCACGACGCGGGTCGCGGTCAGCAGGGCGGCGTTGTCCGTGGACGCGCCCGCCAGGGAGGCCACGGCGAAGACGAGCAGCGCGGCGAGGTAGACCCGGCGGCGGCCGAGCCGTTCGACGAGGCGGCCGCCCACCGGCAGGAGTCCGGCGAAGCCGGCCGCGAATCCGGTGACGAGCCACTGCGCGCCCGGCGCGGAGAGGCCGAGTTCGGCGCCGACGGACGGCAGCGCCACCAGGGTCGCGGACACCTCCAGGGCGTCGACCAGCATGTTCGCGGCCAGTACGGACACCAGCGCCCACCGGGCCCGGGGCCGCCCGGCGTCGGGCGCGGTTGTCGTCGGGGACTCCATGCTCGCGTTTCGCTCGGAGGGAAGGACGGGGGTGGGGCAAAGGGGTGGGGCGGGCCGCCGGGGAGGGTTC
>NZ_JANFAK020000222.1 GCF_024721315.2 Streptomyces sp. Isolate_45 | reverse complement strand
ACCCCCGTGGCGGGGGCCGGCGCCGTACGCGGCCCGGTCAGGCCCGGCGGCGGCGCCGGGCGACTATGGCGCGGGTGACGAGCGGCGGGAGCAGGTCCTTGGCCAGCTTGCGCAGGCGGGCGCCCGGGCGGGGCGCGGGCCGGGCGACCGGCGGCGCGGTGACGACGGGCTCCACCGGCTCGGGCTCCTTCAGCGGCTTCGGCGCGGTCGGCGCCGTCGCGGTATCGCCGCCGATCCGCACCAACGGCCGGCCGTGCACGATGTCCACGCCGTGCCACAGGTCGTCGCGGCCCTCCAGCCACGACAGCATGGCCGCCTGGTGGGGCTCGGGGTCGCCCCAGGTCGCGTACAGCTTCAGGGCCGAGACGGCGATCACCCGCAGTTCGCCGGTGGCGACCGCGGCCCAGACGGCGGCGGCGACGCCCGGGCAGTGCTCGGAGCGGTAGTCGTCGAAGACGACCACCGCGTTTTCGCCGGCGACCAGCCGCGAGGAGTCGATGTCCTGGACGACGTGCTCGTGCAGGTGCGACGCGTCGATGTGGACGAAGCGGCAACTCCCGGGCCGTACGCGGTCGGAGACCACGGAGGTCGGCGCCTGGATGACCGTGGGCAGCTCCTCGTGGAAGGCCAGGTAGTTCGTCTCGAACCCGCGCCGGGTGAGCGTCGGGTAGGAGTCACGGGTCTCGGCGAGGTTGAAGTCGTCGGGCGCCGGCGAATCGAAGAGGTCGCAGACGGTGAACTCCTCACCGTCGCGCAGGTATCCGCCCAGGAAGATGGCGCTCTTGCCCATGAAGGCGCCCAGTTCGAGGATGTCACCCGGGGTTTCGGCGTCCTGGTTCTGGCGGGTGAGGAACCAGTCGAACAGCACCTGGTCATGCGCCGAGAACCAGCCCTTGACCTCGTCGAACGACCGGGGGACGGGCGGTGCAGGCTCATCGTCGGGAGTGGTGACGGGAGCCTGTGACACGTGCGACACGGAGAGTCATCCTCCAGTGGAGTGGCATCGGTTCAACGCTGATACCTGGCCAGGTATTGAGGACCATAAGCCCTCGTACTGGCGTCTGACGAGACTTCGCAGCAGGGACTGCTTCCTCTTCCGCGGCGGATCCGCCCCGCGAACAGCGTTCGCGAGCCTCGGAAACCACCCCCGCAGCCGCCGCAGCCCGCGCAGCCCGCGCCGAGGGACGGGGGGTCGCAGACGCTCCGGTCGCGGTTCGATGAACCGGCGGAACCGGCGGAACCGGCGGAGCTCGACGCGTTCGACGGGGAGCGGGGGCCGGCGGCGGAGCGGTCCTCCTTGTCGGGCCCTGGGCCGCCCACCATCGCCAGTGCCGGTTCGGGCAGCGTGAGGGCGTTCAGTCCGCGCCGGCTGACCTCCGCGACGGTCCTACGGTTCCCGGCCGGCAGGCGGGTGCCCCGGTCGGGCCGAGGTTCCCAGGCTTCGTCCGTGAGGACCCCCTCGTACCGGGCCCGGCCGGCAGGGCTCGCGCCGCGGGCGCGGGGCCGGTCGTCGCGCCCCGCGTACCGTCCCGCCCGGACGACGAGGAGCAGGGCGAAGGCCCCGAGCGGCCGGAGCCAGTGCCAGGGGCCGTCGGCGGCGGCCGACCAGATCGCCGCCGCGATCCCGAGGACGCCCGCCAGGCACGCCGCCGCGGCTTCGAAGTCGGTGGCGTCGTCGACGCCCTTCTCGCGGGCCTTGTCCATGGCCAGCCCCTGTTCGACGAGCCGGGCCGCGACGCGGGCCACGGCAGCCGAGCCGGCCGCCTCGTCGCGCACGACGGCGGCCGGACGGACGTCGCCCGCGCTCCTCAGGGCGAGGACGGCGGCCTGCACCGGATCGCGCGGACGGCGACCGGTCAGGTCGAGCCGGTGGTCCGCGGTGATGGGCAGCCGTCCCGCCAGGTGGAGCGCCGCCATCGCGGTCTCGGCGACGGCCGAGGCGCCGTTGCGCAGGTGGGCGACCTCGTACATCGTCAAGGCGTCCCGGGCCGGCCGGGGCGTGCGCGCCCGGGCCGGGTCATGCGGCGGTCGGCCAGGGTCCGCAGGAGGTCGGCCGCTGCCAGGAGGACCGCGGCGGGAACGAGAAGGTACGCAAGCCACACGACTACCCCCCGGTGTACGGCTCTTGGGGATGAGTGTGGGGCCGTCCCGGGAACGCGACAGCACCCCGGACAGTGCCGGAGTGGGCTGTCCGCGACTACCGCGCGCAGGGGTCCTTCGACAGGGCCAGGCGCCGCAGGCGCTGGGCAGCGGCGTCGCGTGCGCGGCCGGTCCGGGCGGAGGCCGCGAGGACGGCCAGCGCCTCGTACGGGGCCGGGGACAGGGCGGCGGTGTGCTGGCACCAGTCGGAGGCTGCGGTGAGTTCCGCGGCCGACCACGCGCCGCCGGCCTCCATCGCCTTCAGCAAGGTCCACTCGCGCAGCCGGCGTGCCGGGAAGGCCCGTCCCTCGACGGCGGGCCGCAGGGAGCTCGCCCAGAGGGGGAACGCGCCGTCGGCCGCGAGCCGCACCGCCCGCCGGTCGAGGTGGGTGACGACGGCGCTGTCGGCCATGACGGGGTCGGGGTCGCCCAGGACGGCGGCCACCGCCTCGGCCTCGGCCGTCGTGCCCGCGGCTGCGGCGAGGCGGTCGAGGTGCCCGGCGTAGCCCGAGCGGCCGGGAGCGGGCCGCGGCGCAACGGGCGGCGGGACCGGGCCCGGGAGCGGTCGCCCGGCCTGGTCCGCCGGGTCGTCGCCCTGCTCCCGGATCGTCTGGTGCTCGCGTATCCCCATGCGGCCATTCCACACGACCGGGGTGAACAGACGGCGCGCAGGGTCCCGTAGGGGCGGGGGTGGCCGGGGGCTGGGCCTGGGCCGGGGCCGGGGCCGGCGTTTCCCGTCGGACCGGTTCCACCGGATCCCTCACCCCCGGGCTCAGGGGCCCGGCGGGCCCCGACCCGCCGAATGCAGGGCCCGCCGAATCCGTCGCCCCCGCGCTGAGGAGCCCGCCGAATCCGGGGCCCGCCTGATCAGGGCCCGCCGAATACCGGGCCGGCGGGTTCAGCCGCCGTGGGCCTCGTGGCCGCCGGAGCCCTGCTCCTCGTCGTGGCCGCTCTCCGGCAGCGGGGCACCCGTCTCCAACAGGGTCTTGAGGCTGGAAGCGAGCAGGGGCCAGGCGCGGCCGCACATGCCGACGAGGGTGCCGCCCGGTACGAACCCCTCGTGGTGGACGGTCAGCCGTGCCAGGGTGTCGCCGACCGGCTCGATCTCGTACGTCACCCGCGTACGCGGCTGGCCCGCCAGCTCGGCGCGCAGTTCCTCGTCGATACCGACGGCGGCGGCCCACTGGGGGGTGAAGGTGTGCCAGGTGTAGCTGAGCCTGCGGTCCGGTACGCAGTCCAGGACGACCTGCTCCGGGTCGCTGGTGCGCGCCCCGCGTTCGACCCAGTCCATGGCTGAGCCCACCGCCCAGTCCGTCTCGAAGCTCAGGCCCCAGTAGCGACGGGTGAAGGCGGGCTCGGTGAGGGCCTGCCAGACCCGGGCCGGGTCGGCCTGGATGTACAGGGTGTAGGTGATGTCACTGTCGGTCATGGGCCCATGCTGCGGGACCGGCCGCGCCCGGCACCGGATTGGTCGGGTCGCGGCGGCGGGTGCCGTCACCAGCGGATGCCGTGCTCCGGGAGTTCCGTCGGCGGGGTGCGGGGCGGCGCGGGCAGGGAGAGGCGGGCGCGGGCGGCGTGGACGGCCGCGAGTTCGTGGTGGCCGGCGGCACCCCAGTCGCTGAGCTCGCGCACCTGCTCCGGGGTGGCCAGCAGACGCGCGTACGCCGGATCGGCGGTCGGGCCCGCCGCGGTGAGCCGGGCCGCGGTCCGGGCGAGGGCGCCCCGTTCGGCGTAGCGGTAGCCCAGCGCGAAGGCGGCGACGGCCGGCTCGGCGGTGGGCGGCGGCAGCCGCACGGCGCCGGTGGCGCGGGCGACGAGGAGCAGGACCCGGCCGTCGGGGGCGAAGAGCCAGCCGGAGCGCTCCCGTACCGGCAGGTGTGCGGGGACGGGGCCGGGGATCCAGGCGCCGTGCTGCGGGGTGCGGCGGGTACGCAGGACGCCGAGCCGGTCGAGGGCGGTGGGGGTGGTGGGGCGTCCCGCCTCCAGGAGGGCGGGGCCGCCGCCCGCGATCCGGGCGCGCAGGGCGGACAGGGCGCGGCGGGCGTCGGCGGGCTCCATCAGGGTGGTCAGGTCGGCGGGCTCGGCGAAGTCGATGCCGGTGACCTCCTGCGCGGGGAGCCGGACGGACCGGATCCGTTCCGAGGCCCACGTACCTCCGTCGTAGACGTGGAGGATCTCGCCGGGGAAACCCATCTCGGGCGGGAAGCCGGGGGTGTCCGCGGGGATCCAGTCGACGGCCAGGCCGTGCGGGTAGTGGCCCTCGACACCGAGTTCCTCGCGCATCTCGCGGGCGGCAGCGGCTGCGGGCGACTCCCCCGCGTCCACGGCGCCGCCCGGCAACAGCCGGTCGGCGCGGTAGTCGACGCTCTGGACGAGGACCCGTCCGTCGGGGTCGGTGACGAGGACGACCGCCGCGGTCCAGAGCGTGGCGCGCGAGGCTCCGTACTCCTGCGGGGTCATCCAGGTGCCCGGCCGTCCGGGATCGTCGGTCAGCTGCGGCATCGGAACTCCGTTCACCGTGGGTGGACCCGCCGGGTTGTGCAACAGCGGGTGCGGTCCCCGGGTTACGGCGGACATCGGGCGGAACGCCCAGATCGGCTTTACCCTCGCTATACCTCCTTATGACCTGGTTATGTCGATCTTGATACCGTCCGCGATGCGGGCTGGCGGCGTGAAAACCGCCGGTCCGACCACGTACCCGGACCGAGGAGACAGCACAGCCATGCGACGCGCACCCCGTACGGAGACCAGCACGGCCACCGGGAAGCGGTGGACCGTGCCGATGGTCGTGGGGGTCACGGGAGGCGCAGCGGTGCTCGCCTTCGGCGGGCTGTACGCGGCCGGGCTGCTCCTTGCCGGGGAGGAGGTCGCGCCGGGCACCAAGGTGCGCGGCGTCGACATAGGCGGGATGACCCGCGCCGAGGCCCGTCAGGCCCTGGCCAGGGACCTCGGGCCGTCCGCGACGGCGCCGCTCGGCCTGCGGATCGGCGAGCGCACCGAGCAGGCGGCCCCGGCCACGCTCGGCCTGTCGCTGGACACCGCCGGCACCGTCGACCGTGCCGCGCGCGCCGGCTCCGACCCGTTCACGGTGATCGGCCGGCTCTTCGCCTCCGGCGACCCGGACGTGCGCCCGGTGGTCCGCTTCGACGAGAAGGCGGCCCGCGGGGCACTCGACGGCATCGGCAAGAAGACCGGCCAGGGGGCCCGCGAGGGCGCGGTGACCTTCGAGAAGGGCAAGGCGAAGGCCACGGCACCGGCCGCGGGGATCGCCCTCGACGTCGACCGCTCGCTCGACGCGCTGCGCGCCGCCTACCCGCGCCCCGCGGGCTCGGCGGGCCCGTTGGAGCTGCCGGTGCGGCGCACGGAGCCCCGCGTCGGGCAGCAGGAGACGGAGCGGGCCCTGAAGGAGTTCGGCGAGCCCGCCATGGCGGCGCCGGTCACCCTCACCGTGGACGGCAAGCGCGTACCCGTGGCCCCCGCGGCGCTCGGAAAGCACCTGTCGATGAAGGACGACGGCACGGGCCGCCTGGTACCGGCCCTGAACGAGAAGGCCCTGCTGGCCGATCCCGCCGTCGGCGGGCCGCTGCGCCAGGCCTCCCCCGGTCCGGTCGAGGCGAAGCTGCGGGTCGATGCCGCCGGGCAGGTCGGCGTCGCCGAGGAGGGCCGCGCGGGCCGCCAGGTCACCGCCGGGACCCTGGGCAAGGCCGTGCTGCCGCTGCTCACCCTCAGCGGCGCGGCGGCCCGTACGGGCGAGGTCGCCACCGAGGAGGTCCAACCCCGGCTGACCCGTGAGAGCGTGGCGCGGCTCGGGCTGAAGGAAGAGGTGTCCTCGTTCACCGTGCCGTTCGAGCGGGCCCCGTACCGGACGACGAACATAGGTCGGGCCGCCGAGTTGATAAACGGCTCGGTGGTCATGCCCGACGAGACGTGGAGCTTCAACCAGCGGGTCGGCGAACGGACGAAGGAGAACGGCTTCGTCGACGGCATCATGATCAACAACGGCGTGTACGAGAAGGCCGCGGGCGGTGGCGTCTCCGCCGTCGCGACGACCGTCTTCAACGCCATGTTCTTCGCCGGCGTCAAACCCGTGGAGCACGGGGCGCATTCCTTCTACATCGAGCGCTACCCGGAGGGCCGCGAGGCCACGGTCGCCTGGGGCAGCCTCGACCTGCGGTTCTCCAACGACTCGGGCAAGGCCCTGTACATCCAGGCGGAAGCCACCGACTCGTCGGTCACCATCACCTTCTTCGGGACGAAGAAGTACGACGAGGTGAAGGCGGAGAAGGGCCCGCGCACCAACGTCAAACCGCCCGCCACCCGCACCGGCACGGGCCCCAAGTGCGAGCCGCAGTCGCCTCTGGAGGGCTTCGACGTGGCCGTCGACCGGATCTTCGTGAAGGGCGGCGAGGAGGTGAGGCGCGAGACGATGAAGACCCGTTACACGCCGCGCGACACCGTCACCTGCACCGCCTGACCCGCCGCCCGTTCCTCTTCTCACCCATCAGTGTGACGGGTGCCGTCCCGGGGCGTGGTGGTGCGGCAGGCTGGGCGGATGCAGCCGCGTCGAGCACCGTCCCCGTCCGTGATCCCGCCCCGGACCCCGCCCCGGCCCTTGCCCCGGCCCCGGCTGCCGCTGGTACTGGCCGTGGTGATGCCGGCCGTGCTGCTGCTGGCCGCCGGATGCGTGAGCGTGCGCCCGCCCGCTTCCGTCGGGGCGTCGGCGCCCGGAGCTGTGGCCGGCAGCCCCTCCCCTCGGCAACCGGTGTCACCGGGCTGGCCGTTGGGGCCGCTGCCCGAGACCGGGACGGTACCGCCGCCGACCCCGGACGGGCCGACCGGCGCGGCGGCACCCGCGAAGCGCGCGGCACCGGCGGCCGCACTGGAGAGGCCGGCACCGGAAGGACCCGCACCACGTCGGGCCGGGGACCGTCCGCCTCGCCGGACCGCTCCCGCACGGCCCGCCCGACCCCCGAAGGCCGTACGCCGCGCACCCGCCCCGGCCCCCGCCCGCGCGCCGAAGCCGCGCCAACGGCAGGAGCCGCCCGGGCAGCGGCCCGCGCCGCAGCGCACGTTCGACATGGCCCCCCTGTGCGCGGCGGCCCGGGGCCGGGTGGACCCGGCCATCGTCGCCCTGTGCCGTTAGGGCCTGTCGTGCTGCGGGGGTGCCGTTGGGCCTGCGGCCCGGGGCGCCGTCGTCGGGTGTGCTGCCGGGGCGCCGGAGAACGGCCCGGGTCGGGCGGCGCGGGCCGGCATCATCGCGGAATGCGCCTGATTGCCGACGGGACCACCGTGATTTCGCGGTTGGTGGTGGTGAACGACCTGGAGACCGATGACGGTCACGCCTTCGAGCTCACCGAGCCGCTGTTCCTCGCGGTCGGCGACCGGGTCCGCTTCGAGGGCGACGGGCTCGTCGTCGTACGGGCCGCCGGCGGGGAGCCCTTGGCGCGGGCCGGCGGCTGGGTCACGCGGTGCGGCCTCCGGGGCGGTCGCCGCCGTCGCCTTCACGCCCGGGGCGCGGAAACGCGTTGATCGTCGTGCGGACGCGCCATCGGCGAGGTCCGGCGTGAAAGGCGACCACCGGACGGGGGTAGCGTCACGCGTCCACGGGGCGCCAGGCCGGACCGTTCCCGTCGTGCCGGACGTGCCCGAACACCACGTCGGCGAAGTGGACGCCGAAGCCGATCGTGTCGGGCTCCGCCAGCTCGGCGACCAGGCGGTGGCGGTGGCCGGCGGTCCGGACCCGGTCGTGGTCGAAGTCCGAGGACCAGTCGGGGTGGTCGATCTGGATCGGCGAATGCACGGCGTCGCCGAAGGCGATCAGGCGCCGTCCGCCGCCCGTGATGACGTACTCGGCGTGCCCGACGGTGTGGCCGGGGGTGAACCGTACGCGTACGCCGGGGAAGACCTCCTGGCCGTCCGTGATCGTGCGCACGCACGGTGCGAGGGCGGCGACCTGCTCGGCCATGCCCTGGGCCTCCAGGAGGTCGCGCCGGTCCCACTCCGGCTCGGCGATCAGGTGGTCGGCGTGGGCGAACACGAGGCGGTCGCCGCCGGGCGCGGGGTGGCACGCCCAGCCGAGGTGGTCGGAGTGGAGGTGGGTGAAGGCCACCGCCTCGACGTCCTCGGGGCGGCGTCCGAGTTCCGCCAGGCCGCGCGGGAGCGCTCCTCCGTGGATCGCGGCGACCGCGCCTTCGGGGGCCTCGTGCGCCTGCGGGCCGAAGCCCGCGTCGATGAGCAGGGCGCGGTCGCCGTGCTCCACCAGCAGGCCGCCGACGCTCCCCACGAGGTGGCCCGCGGCATCGAGGTACTCGGGGTGCGCGGCCCACACCTCGTCGGTGCTGTCCCGCAGCAGCTGCCGCGGCCGGAGCCGCACGTCACCGTCCGGTACGTACGACACCTTCGTGTCGCCCAACCGGATCGAGCGGATCCCTGCCGGCCGGCTCAGACGTAGGGCGTGCCGATGCGGGGTCAAGTCAGGCATTTTCTCTCCACAGTGATATTCCGTCAGGCCGCGAACCGGGCGGTTGTGCGGCGACGACGCTCACCATAAACATCAAGCTGGAATCATTCAAGCTGTAAATATTTCACCTTGATGTTGTTTGGTAGGGTGGGGGCATGACGACGTCACCCGAGCCGCAGGCCATCGCCGAGCGACAGCTGTGCGGCCTGGTGAACGGACTGGCCCAACAAATCGCCGAGCACGTACGGGAGCGCGCCGCCACCCTCGGCCTCACCTCTGCCCAGGCGGTCGCCCTGCGGGAGATGAGCGGGCCGATGACCATGCGGGACCTGGCCGAACGCATGAGCTGCGAGCCCTCCAACACCACCTTCGTCATCGACAAGCTGGAGAAACAGAGGCTGGTCGAGCGTCACCCGCACCCCACGGACCGCCGCGCCAAGCACCTCGTCCTCACCCCCGAGGGCACCGAACTGCGCGCACGCCTCCTCGCGCTGCTCGCCGTCGACTCCCCGCTGGCCGGGCTCGCCCCTCAGGAGCAGAGCGTCCTCCACGGCCTGCTGGAGCGGGCCATCACCCGTCGGTGAGGCCCGGCTCGGCGACTTGGGGCGCGACGCCGCCGTTGCTGCGGAGCCGTTGGTTTCGGTTAGGTTCGATCACGTCGCGCCCGGCACCGGGCCGATGCAGGGCGAGCGGGGGGAGTGCGGGCATGGCCGACGCGGGAGCGGACGGACGGGCGCTGGAGGTCGTGCGGGCATTGCGGGACCTCTCACGCGAACAGCCTTACGGGGCAGAGCTGTTGACGGGCTTCTCGGACGCGGAGATGGACTCCTGGACGGCCGCCGTACCGGAGTCCGTACGGATCGTGCTGCGCGGGATCGGCGGGGTACGGACCGAGGAGGACGAGTACGTCTTCGGGCCGCGCGGCCGGCAGACCTTCACGGACGGGTACTGGACCCTGGGCGCGCCCGACTTCGGTGAGGGCTCGCTCATCGTCGCCGTCGGTGCCGGTGCCGGTGCCGCGGGTGGCGTGTGGGGGCCGGTCGTGACCGTGTTCCCCTTCCGCGACGAGCGGAACGTCACCATCGAGGCACCCGACTTCCTCGACTGGTTGGCCGGTCTCACCGCACGGCTCGCGAAGGCCCTGGAATCCGGCGAGGCCCTCGAACCGGCTGTCCCCGAGGCGCACGTGTCGGCCGTACCGAGCATCGCCGCGGCCGAGGGACCCGACGCCGCGCTCGCCGCGCTGGCCGGGCCCGGGGACTCGCTCACCGATCTGGTGGACCTGCGCGCCCTCCCCGGTTACCCCTGCGGGGTGAACTGGGAGCCCTACTTCTCCACCTCGTCGGGGACGGCGGACACCGGCAGCAGTGACGTCCAGTACCGGTTCGCCGCGGACGCCAACGTGCTGTTCCTGCGCAGCGTGGTCAGCGGCGACTTCCTCGGACGGGCGGTGCGCCGCCACCGGGAACCCGCCGACGCCGCACACCGGGCGGTGGCCGGGTTGGGCGAACTCGCCCGACGGTTCCCGGAGTTCGTGCGACTCGCGCCGGGCGCGACCGACTCCGCGATGGACGCCTGGGACGTTCCCGTCCCGGACGCGATCCGTACGGTGCTGCGCGCGGTCGGCGGGGTGGACGTCGCGGGGTTGCCCGCGCTGGTACTGCTGCCCGGCGCCGCGGAGCACGGGGTGGACCCGGAACTGCACCGGATGCTGGGCGGCGACGGAACGTACCGGCCGCTGGCCCGGCTGCGGTACGGCCGCTCGGAGGCGCTGCTCCAGGTCCGGACCGATCCGTCGAGCCGGCAGTGGGGACACGTGGTCTGCGTGCCCGCCGATCCGGCGCGGCTGCGGGAGTTCCCCGAGGCGGCGCTGGTCGCCGAATCGCTGACCGGGCTGTTGCTGGAGTACCTGCGACTGGCCCGACGGGCGGCGGCCGGAACGGACTTCACCGGGCAGGTGCGCCACGACCCCACGCGGCTGCTGCCCGGCGCCGGACACCCGTGGCCGCGTCCCCGGCCCGTGGCGGAGTGGGTCGGGGACGCCGATCCGCTGCGCGCGGCGGCCGCCGCGGAGCTTCCGGCCGGATCGTACGCGGCGGATCTGCGGGCGGTGCCGATCCCGAGCGAGGTGTGTTTCCACCGGGCGCGGGAGTGGCCGTACGCGGCCCGCCTGGACCGGCTGTCGTTCCCGGCGGGCGGCCGGCTGGTGGCCGCCGTCCCCGTGGCGGCCCCGGCAGACGCCCCGGCGGGTGGTTAATCGGATGGATTCACCCGATCCGGATACCTAGAGTGACCGGGCAGGCCGTCGTCGAGCAGGAGCCGAACATGCGCACCCACTACCCCCGTACGGCGCACCTGCCCTGGTCCCCCGGTGCGACCTCGGACGACGTACGGGTCTCCGGGCCCTCGGCACTCGCCGGGCGCGAGGTCGTGGTGACCGAGAAGCTCGACGGGGAGAACACGACCCTGTACGCGGACGGCCTGCACGCCCGCTCCCTGGATTCGGCGCACCACCCCTCGCGGGCCTGGGTGAAGGGTCTCCAGAGCCGGATCGGCTCCGGGATACCGGCGGGCCGGCGGGTGTGCGGGGAGAACGTGTACGCCCGGCACTCGCTGGCCTACGAGGACCTCGACAGCTGGTTCTACGGCTTCTCGGTGTGGGACGGCGACCACTGCCTCGACTGGGACCGGACCGTGCGCTTCCTGCGCCGGCTCGGCGTCCCCTCCCCGCGCGTCCTGTGGCGCGGCGTCTACGACGAGCGGGCGCTGCGCAGGCTCCGGATCGACACCACCCGCCAGGAGGGCTACGTCGTCCGTACGGTCGCGGGCTTCGAACGCGAGGACTTCGGGCGGTACGTGGCCAAGTGGGTCCGCGGCGGACACGTGCGCACCGACACCCACTGGATGTACGCGCCCGTGGTGCCGAACGGGCTCGGCCCGACGGCTCCGCTGTGGTCGGCCGCGTCGGGGTCCGAGCCGGACGTGCCGGGGCTGTTGGGCGCGCTCGGGCTGGGTCCGGAGCCGGCGGCCGG
>NZ_JANFAK020000221.1 GCF_024721315.2 Streptomyces sp. Isolate_45 | reverse complement strand
CCCCCCCCCCCCCCCCCCCCCCCCCCCCCCCCCCCCCCCCCCCCCCCCCCCCCCCCCCCCCCCCCCCCCCCGCCCCCGGGGTGAGTAGGCTCGTACGCATGGACCGACCGCAGGAGAACGACGCGTCGTACTGCCCCGCCCCGGCCGCACCCGCCGGGCGGGTGCCCGGGCCGCCGTACGCCGACTGCCTGGAGTGCGGCAAGCCCACGGAGTACGGGGTCGCGACCCCGGGCGTCGTGCTGTGCCCGGTCTGCGAGTGGCAGGAGGCGCAGCGCACCGCCTGCTCCGGCTGACCGGGCGGCACGCCGCCGGGGCTACTTCCCGATCAGGTCGGACACCTTCACGAAGCGGTACCCGCGCGCACGGAGCTCCGGGACGATCTTCCGGATGGCCTCCTCGGTGACCGGGGCCGCGCTGCGCGTGCAGTGCATGACCACCACAGAACCGGGCTTCACCCCGGCGAGCACCTGCTCGGCCACCGCGTCCGGGTCCCGCGCGAACGCGTCCCCGCTGACCACGTCCCACTGCACGGCGGTGACCTTGGCCTCGCGGAGGGAACGCAGCGCCCGGTCGTCGTAGCAGCCGCCGGGGAAGCGGAAGTACGGCACGGTGTTGACGGCGCCGGCCGTCCGGAACGCGGCGAAGGCCCGGTCGACGTCGGCCCGCGCGGCCTCGTCGTCGAGGGTGGGGAGCCCGTAGCAGGGCGCCTTGAAGGCGTGGTGGCTGTACGAGTGGTTCGCGATCTCGAAGTTCGGATCGGTGCCGATGGACTTGGCCTGGTCCGGGTACTCCTCGGCCCAGCGGCCGGTCATGAAGACCGTCGAGGGCACCTGGAGCCGGCGCAGGGTGGAGATCAGCTCGGGGTTGTCGAAACGTTCCCCCGAAGCGGCGCGCGGCCCCTGATCGGCGGTCATGTCGGCGTCGAACGTCAGGGCCACGGTCTTGTCGGTCCGCTGTCGCGCCCGTTCGAAGACCGGGGTCAGTCCGTTGGGGCCGGGGGCCATGGTCGGCGCCCTGCCCGGCGGGCCGGCCTGCGGGGACGCGCCGGAGGGAGTGGGGGAGACGGACTGCGGGGCGCCCGGGGCCGAGGCCGCGGGGCTCCCCATGCGGGCCTGGCCGTCGCCCCTGGACGGAGCGGTGCCGCCCGCGCATCCCGCGAGGGCGGCACCCAGGGCAGCACCGAGGACGGCCACGACGGCCGCTTTGCGCACAGAAGTGGTCACGTAGGCAAAATATATGACTATGTGGCAATCAGACGGGTGCGGCACTCCTCCACGTCGAAGTCACCCGGCGGGTACGCCGGAGCCAACTCCTCCAGGTGCTCCAGCAGCAGCCGGCCGACCGCCCAGTTCCGGTACCACTTCCGGTCCGCGGGCACGATGTACCAGGGCGCCTCCTTCGTCGAGCAGCGCTCCAGCGCCAGCTCGTACGCCTGCTGGTAGGCGGGCCACGCGGCCCGCGCCTCGATGTCGTCCGGACTGAACTTCCAGTGCTTGTCCGGGTCGTCCAGCCGCGCGAGCAGACGCCGGCGCTGCTCCTCGTGGCCGAGGTGCAGGAAGACCTTGACGATGGTCACCCCGTCGTCGGCGAGGTCCTTCTCGAACCGGTTGATCTCGGCGTATCGGCGTTTCAGCACGCTGGGCGACACCAGCTCGCGCACCCGGGCGACGAGGACGTCCTCGTAGTGCGAACGGTCGAAGATGCCGATCTCCCCCGGCAGCGGGAGGGCGTTCGTGACGCGCCACAGGAACGGGTGGTCAAGCTCCTCGGGCGTGGGCGCCTTGAACGACCGGATCCGGCAGCCGGACGGGTTGAACAGGCCGATCACGTGCTTGACCGTGCCGCCCTTGCCGCTGGTGTCCATGCCCTGGAGGACCAGCAGGACCCGGCGGCGGTCGCCCGCCGTGCTCGCCGCGTACAGCCGGTCCTGGAGCGAGGCGAGCCGTTCGGCCATCCGGGCGGTCGCGGCCAACCCGGACGCCTTGTCCGTGGGGCCCGCGGGGGTCCCCGCCGGGTCCGGGGCGGACAGGTCCACCCGCTCGCCGACCGGCACCCGGAGCACCGGCCCGAGGGGCGGCCCGTCGGGGCGGTCCCCGCCCCCGCCGAGGTCCCCGTCCTTCTTCCCGCCGGCTCCCTTGTCCTTCTCGGCCACGGTCACCCACCCCATTCGATCGGTTCCGTCCGATCCTCCGGTAGGTCGAACAGGTTCGCGACACGGTGGGAGCGCTGGGTACGGGACCGAAAACCTGCTGGGGACAGGGAAAGGGATGACGGTCATCGTGGAGAGCCACGCGGCGCCCCGGGGTGGAGTCCGCGTACCTGCCCGAGCACCTGCTCCGGCGGTCCTGGGTGGGGGAGTTCGAGGGGGGACGGGCCCCGCCGCGCGTGGGCCGGGTCAGCGCCAGGGGCCGGTCACCGCGAACGTCGTGCCCGGGGTGTAGGCGTTCACGAACATGGTGCGGCCGTCGGGGGAGAAGGTGACGCCCGCGAACTCCCCCCACTGCGGGTCGCCGGGCGGGCCCACGTCGTCCGCGTTGCGGGCCACCGGGTGGACCGCCCCGCCGGGGGTCACGCCGAAGACGTACTGCTCCCCGCCGCCGTCCTCGCACACCATCAGGCCGCCGTCCGGGGCCAGGCAGATGTTGTCGGGGGAGTCACCGGGCAGGTGCACGCCGGACGACGGGCCGAACAGCACGTCCAGCCGGAGCCGGCGGCGCAGCGGGTCGTAGAACCACACCTGCCCCTGGTGGTCGGCGGCGGATCCCTCCCGGCCGCGGGCGTAACTGGAGACGAAGTACACGCCGGTGCCGCCCCAGTAGCAGCCCTCCAGCTTCTGCGCGTGGGTGATGCCGCGCGGCCCGAAGTCCTGGAGCCGGACGGGCGTCACACGGGCCGACGGATCCGGTACGGGGACCCACTCCACCGGGAACTCGGCCCCGGTCCGGTCCACCCGGGAGAGGTCGGCGAGCCCCGGCACGCGCAGGGCCTCCAGCAGGCCGCCCGCGCGCAGCGAACCGGGTCCGCCGAGGGGCCGGGCGGGCAGGAACCGGTAGAACAGGCCGAAGGGTTCGACGAAGGCGTCCTCGGTCTCGTAGACGACGCCCCGGTACGGGTCCACGGCGACGGCCTCGTGCGCGAAGCGCCCCAGCGCCGTCAGCGGTACCGCGCCGAGGCGTCGCGGGTCGGCGGGGTCGACCTCGAAGACGTACCCGTGGTCGCGGGAGTAACCGGAGTCACCGGCCCGGTCCTCGGTCTCCTCGCAGCTCAGCCAGGTGTTCCAGGGGGTCCGGCCCCCCGCGCAGTTGACGGCGGTACCGGCGAGGCCGACGCGCTCGGCGGTGACACCGCCGGCCGGGTCCAGTTCCAGGACGGTGCAGCCGCCCAGGGCCGCCGGGTCGTAGGTCAGGCCCTCGACGGCGGGGACGCGCAGCGCGGCGGTGGTGCGGTTCTCGTGGTTGCGGACCAGCCGGACGCGGCCGCCGCCCGGACCCGCACTACCCGCGCCCGCACCGAAGGCGGCCATGCCGTCGCAGTTGGCCGGCGTCACGCCCTCGCCGGAGCGCAGGGGCTGCCCGGCGCGCGAGAGGACCCGGTACGAGAACCCGGCCGGCAGGTCGAGCAGCCCGTCCGGGTCCGGCAGGAGCGGCCCGTAACCCGGGGACCCGGCCCCGCCGGCCGCGACCGCTGCCGGACCGTCGGAGGCACCGCTCGCGAAAAGGGCGCCCAGTGCCCCGGTGAAGGTGACCGCGCCTGCCGCCAGCAGGCCGCGTCGGGTGACGGACATCGGCAACTCCCCGCTGTTCCCCTGGAGATGTGACCGGCCCGTGGTACCACGCGGCGTGCGGCGGGTCCGGGCGGCGCGTGCGCGGCCGCGGCTCCGTCACCCCCGCGGGTCCCCGTACGCGGTGCCGTCCCGTCCGGCCGCCGGGGCCGGACGGGACGCGCGTACGGCGGTGATCAGACGAGCTCGGCGCTCAGGGTGATCGTCGTACCGGTCAGCGCCTGGCTGACGGGGCAGTTCTTCTTGGCGTCCTCGGCGGCGGCGGCGAAGCCCTCCGCGTCCAGGCCGGGGACCTCGGCGCGCACGCTCAGGTGGATGCCGGTGATGCCCTCGCCGGGCTGGAAGGTGACGTCGGCCTTGGTCTCCAGGCGGGTGGGCGGGGTGCCCGCGCCCGCGAGGCCGTGGGAGAGCGCCATCGAGTAGCAGCTGGAGTGCGCGGCGGCGATCAGCTCTTCCGGGCTGGTCTTGCCGTTCGCGGCCTCGGCGCGGGAGGGCCAGGAGACGTCGTACGAGCCGAGGCCCGAGGAGTCGAGGGTGACGACACCCTTGCCCTCCAGCAGGTTGCCTTCCCAGACGGTGTGCGCGTGACGCGTGGTGGCCATGGTGATCCCTTCGCAGATGTGGAAACGGTCGGGCGGCGAAAGCGCCCCGACCGTGCCAAACCTACTGGGAGACCAGGGGCTTCGCGTCGCGCGCGAGGGCGGTGAGCCGCGATATGGCTCGGAAGTACTTCTTCCGATAACCCCCGTTGAGCATTTCTTCACTGAACAGCCGGTCGAAGGGCACCCCGGAGGCCAGGACCGGGACCTCGCGGTCGTACAGCCGGTCGGCCAGCACCACCAGGCGCAGCGCGGTCGACTGGTCGGGCACCGGACCGACGTCGGTCAGGCAGACCGCGGCTATGCCGTCCGTGAGCGCGCCGTACCGGCTCGGGTGGACCTTCGCGAGGTGGTCGAGCAGGCCGGGGAAGTCGTCCAGGCTCGCGCCCGGGGTCGCGTACGCGGCCTTGGCGACCTGCTCGTCCGAGAACGGGGCGGGGGCGTCGGGCAGGCCCCGGTGGCGGTAGTCCTGGCCGTCGATCCGCAGCGGCCGGAAGTGCGCGGACAGACCCTGGATCTCGCGCAGGAAGTCGGCGGCCGCGAAGCGGCCCTCGCCGAGCTTGCCGGGCAGCGTGTTGGAGGTGGCGGCGAGCGCCACGCCCTGTTCGACCAGGCGGCTGAGCAGCGAGGACACCAGGACGGTGTCGCCCGGGTCGTCCAGCTCGAATTCGTCGATGCACAGCAGTCGGTGCCCGCCCAGGGTCTGCACGGTCTGCTGGAAGCCGAGCGCGCCGACCAGGTTCGTCAGCTCCACGAAGGTGCCGAACGCCTTGAGCGCGGGCTCCGCCGGGGTGGCGTGCCACAGGGAGGCGAGGAGGTGGGTCTTGCCGACGCCGTAGCCGCCGTCGAGGTAGACGCCGCGCGGTCCTGCGGGGGCCGCCTTGGGGGCCTTGGAGAACCAGCGGCGCTTGCCGGAGCCGCTCGCGTGCGCGCCGCCCAGGCCGGCGGCGAAGCCGCTGAGCACGGTGACGGCCTCGGTCTGGCTGGGCTGGGCGGGGTCGGGCTCGTAGGTGTCGAAGCGCACCGAGTCGAAGCGCGGGGGCGGCACCATCTCGGCCACCAGCCGTTCGGCGGGCACGCGGGGTTCGCGGGCGCACAGGGCCAGCGGGCCCGCGTCGGCCGTCGGGTGCCCGGAGGCAGAACCGGAGGTGGAGAGTGATGTTGACACAGCTCTTAACTCTACGGGGCGTGGCACACTGCACCGATGCGACGCCTGTTCCCTGTGACCGATCAGACATCAGCCCCGTCCCCGGACGCGGCCGACCGCGAGTGGTCGCTCGACGAGCTCGCGGACGCCTACGCCTACCCGGAGCAGGCCCCGGACGGGCACTGGTTGCGGGCGAACATGGTCTCGACCCTGGACGGGGCTGCCCAGCACGACGGTCGCTCGCAGCCCATCTCGGGCGAGACGGACATGCGGATCTTCGGCACCCTGCGGGCACTGGCCGACGTGGTGGTCGTCGGCGCGGAAACGGTTCGCCAGGAGGGCTACCGCCCGGCCCGGGCCCGCGAGGCCTTCGCGGCCCGCCGCGCGGCCGCGGGCCAGGGGGCGGCGCCCGCCATCGCGGTGATCACCGCGAGCATGGAGCTGGACTTCGACCTGCCGCTCTTCACCTCCCCGCTGGAGCCGACCCTGGTCCTGACGGGATCGGCGGCACCCGCCGAACGGGTGGCCGAGGCCCGCAAGGCCGGTGCCGAGGTGGTCATCGCGGGGGACGGGTCCGCCGTGGACCCCGTCCGGGCGGTTCGGGAGCTGGCCGGGCGCGGGCTGCGCCGTCAGCTCACCGAGGGCGGCCCGACGCTGCTGGGCCAGTTCGTGGCCGCCGACGTGCTGGACGAGCTGTGCCTGACGATCTCCCCGACGCTCACGGCGGGTGACGCCCAGCGGATCGCGGGAGGGCCCTCCGTCACGGTTCCGCACCGGCTCGTCCCGGCCCACGTACTGGAGGAGGCCGGGTTCCTCTTCACCAGTTACCGTCGGATCTGAAAAGAGGCGGAATTTGTCGTTCCGCTTTGCTTCCGCCGGGCACATACCTGGGCACAGATATCTGCGCACGGCCCCGCGGGACAGCGGGGCAGGATGGTTTCCGCAGGGGCCGGCCGACCGGCCCCGGCCCATGAAGGAGAGGGCGTCCGTGTTCACGAGCGTATTGATGATCGAGCAGCCGCTGACCACGGTGGACGTGGACTTCGTCACCACCCTCCACGGAGACGACCAGGTGTCCTTCGTCGTGCTCATGCAACCCCGGGGAGACCAGGACCGCCTGCTCCGCGCCATCGACGACGTGGCGCTCGGCGAACTCCCCGAAGCCCTCCACGAAGGCGACGAACCCGAGGGGGCGCAGGCCAGGGGGCCCGCCGAGACGGCACTCGAACACTCCCTCGTCGCCCTGCGCACGAAGGGGGCCACGGCCGTCGGCCAGATCGTCGAGGACCATCCCCTCGACAAACTGAAGGACGTCGTGGACGAGACCGGCGCCGACGAGGTGATCGTCCTGACCGCCCCGCACTTCGTCGAGGAGTTCTTCCACCGGGACTGGGCCTCCCGGGCCCGGCACAAGGTCGGGGTTCCGGTGCTCAAGCTCTTCGCCCACAACGAATAGGCTGGTGCGGTCACACCGCACAGCCCGCCGCAGTCAGCTGCACCCCGCACACGATCCAGGAGCGACCTGAATGAAGCCCGGCCTGCCGACCGCCATGGAACGGCCCCACTTCATCGGCATCGGCGGCGCCGGCATGTCCGGCATCGCGAAGATCCTCGCGCAGCGCGGCGCGAAGGTGGCCGGCAGCGACTCCCGTGACTCCGAGACCGCCCAGGCGCTGCGCGCCCACGGCGCGACCGTCCACATCGGGCACGCCGCCGGCCACCTCGCCGACGACGCCACCTGCGTGGTCGTCTCCAGCGCCATCCGCGCCGACAACCCCGAGCTCGCCCGGGCGGCCGAACTCGGCATCCCCGTCGTGCACCGCTCGGACGCCCTCGCCGGCGTGATGGAGGGCCTGCGCCCCATCGCCGTCGCCGGTACGCACGGCAAGACCACCACCACCTCGATGCTGGCGGTCTCCCTCTCGGCGCTCGGCCTGGACCCCTCGTACGCCATCGGCGGCGACCTGGACGCCCCCGGCTCCAACGCCCACCACGGCGAGGGCGACATCTTCGTGGCCGAGGCGGACGAGAGCGACCGCAGCTTCCACAAGTACACCCCGCAGGTCGCGATCATCCTCAACGCGGAACTCGACCACCACGCGAACTACGCGTCGATGGAAGAGATCTACGAGTCCTTCGAGACCTTCGTCGCCAAGATCGTGCCCGGCGGCACCCTCGTCGTCGCCCACGGCCAGGCGGGCGCCGCCGAGATCGCCGCCCGGGTGTCCGGCAACCCCGACCTCCACGTCGTCACGTACGGCGAGGAGGACGCGGCGGACGTCCGCATCACCAAGATCACCCCGCGCGGCCTGTCCAGCGAGGTCACCGTCGTCCTCCAGGGCCGGATGCTCACCTTCACCGTGTCCGTGCCCGGACGCCACTACGCGCACAACGCCGTCGCCGCCCTCGCGGCCGGTGTCGCGCTCGGCATCCCGGCGCACAACCTGGCCTCCGCACTCGGCAAGTACACCGGCGTCAAGCGCCGCCTCCAGCTCAAGGGCGAGGCGGCCGGCGTACAGGTCATCGACTCGTACGCGCACCACCCGACCGAGATGACCGCCGACCTGGAGGCCATCCGCGGCGCCGCCGGGGACTCCCGCATCCTGGTCGTCTTCCAGCCCCACCTCTTCTCCCGCACCCAGGAACTCGGCAAGGAGATGGGCCAGGCCCTGGCCCTCGCCGACGCCTCCGTGGTCCTCGACATCTACCCCGCCCGCGAGGACCCGATCCCCGGGATCACCAGCGAGATCATCATCACCGCGGCCCGCGCCGCGGGCGCCGACGTCACCGCCGAGCACTCCAAGGAGGCCGTCGCCGACGTCATCGCGGGAATGGCCAAGCCCGGTGATCTCGTTCTCACGATGGGCGCCGGCGACGTCACGGATCTCGGACCGCAGATCCTCGCCCGCCTGTCGAACTGAGGGAGCGGGAACGTCATGGCGTACGAGGTCCACAAGACGGACGAGCAGTGGCAGGCGGAGCTGACCCCGTCCGAGTACCAGGTGCTGCGCCTGGCGGGCACCGAGCCGGCCTTCCGCGGTGAGTACACGGACACGAAGGCGGAGGGCGTCTACTCCTGTCGCGGCTGCGGGTCCGAGCTGTTCCGTTCCACGGAGAAGTTCGAGTCGCACTGCGGCTGGCCGTCCTTCTTCGACGCGAAGGACACCGAGGCCGTCGAGCTGATCGCCGACACCACCCACGGCATGGTCCGCACCGAGGTCCGCTGCGCGACCTGCGGCTCCCACCTGGGGCACGTCTTCGACGGCGAGGGCTACCCGACCCCCACCGACCAGCGGTACTGCATCAACAGCATCTCCCTGCGCCTCACCCCGAAGGAGGCCGCAGGGAACTGAGGTGGTCCTCCAGGGTCCGGCGCGGGTTCCATCCCCGCGACCGGGCCCTGCTCACGTCCAGCACCACCGGGCGGGAGAGCTGGTCCACCGCGTACCGGCTCAGGAACGGCTCGGAGCCCGTCAGCCGCGCCGCCGATTCCGCCGCCCGGGCCGCCGCGAGGGCCACCGGCAGCGGCAGGTGCCGGATCCGGGCCCGCACCCCGTGCGCCCGCAGCACCGCCCCGACCGCCGCGTCCCGCCCGTACGGCTCCGCGTCCGCGATGTTGTACGCGCCCGCCGGCCAGCCGGCGGCCACCAGACAGGCGTCCGCCAGGTTCTCCACCGCCGTCAGGCTCAGCCGCACGTCCGGACCCGGCAGCAGCAGCGTCCCCGCCCGCACCCGGGACAGCAGCCGAGGCAGCAACTGCGTGTCGCCCGGCCCGTACACCGCCCTCGGCCGCAGCACCACGGCACCCCCGGCCAGCGCCAGCGCCTCGCCCGCCGCCTTCGTGCGGCCGTACGCGTTCAGATGACCTGCCCGGGGATGGTCCTCCGAGACCCGCGCCCGCGAACACCGCGGGTCGTACACGCTGGCGCTGCTCACCCACACCACCGGCCGCCCCGCGGCGGCCCGCAGCAGCCGCGCCGTCCCCTCCTCGTTGACCGCCCGCATCGCCGCCTCGGCCCGCCCTCCGGGCACCGGATCGCCCACGGCCGCCGCGCAGTGCACCACGAAGTCGGCCCCAGCCAGATCCGGCTCACCGCGGGCCGCGTCCCAGAACCGGTGTTCCCCCACCGGCCCCGGCCTGCGGCCCACGCACACCACCGACGCCCCCGCCGCGGCCGCCGACCGCGCCACCCACCCGCCGCAGAACCCGCTCGCCCCCGTCACCGCGATCCGCGTCCTCACGCCCCCGCCCCCGTGCCCGCCCGGACCGTCAGCGACCGCCAGCCCGGCAACGCCGCCCGCCGGTCCACCCGCGCCCGCGCCACCACCGGACGGTACGCGGCCAGCACCTCCAGTACGTCGGCCAGCAGGACGGAAGCCAGCCGTGCCCCGGGACACGCGTGCGGCCCCACGCCGAACACCAGCCGCGACACCTCCGGACCCGCCGGATCCAGCGCGTCCGGGTCCCGCCGGTGCGCCCCCGCCGCGTGCCGGGCCACCAGCACCAGCCGGTCGCCGCCGCGCACCGGACAGCCGCCCACCGACCCGGCCGCCGCCGCCACCCGCGGCAGCACCGGAGAGGCCGCCGTGACCCGCAGCAGCTCCTCCACCAGCCGCGGCCGCAGCTCCGGGTCCGCGGCCTGCGCCCACAGCCCCGCGTCCGCGCACCAGGCCACCGCCCGCGGCACCGCCGCCACGGTGGTGTTCACCGCGGCCACCGCCACCATCGAGGACAGCGCGTCCCCGGCACCGGTCAGCTCCCGCAGCCGCGCGGCGGCCCGGACCGCCGCTGCCTCCGCGCCGGGCCTCGGCGGGCCCGGCAGGTGGCTGCGTACCGAAGCGGCCGCCGCTCGCGCGGCGGCCCGCGCCAACGCCACCGGATCCGCGTCCGACCCCAGTAGGGCGACCGCCACCGACCCCGCCGCCTCCCGGGCCAGGGCCACCACGTCCACCTCCCCGCCACCGGCCAGCGGGGCCGACCCGCGCGCCAGCAGCGGCAGCCACACCGGCCGGAGTTCCTCCACCCCGGCCGCCCCCAGCCGACCGGCCAGCGCCCGCCGGTCGGCCCGGTGCCCCGCACCCTCCTGGTCGAACAGCACGTCGCCGTCCCCGCGCAGCGCCGCCCGCGCGGCACCGCCCGTCGTCCCCCGCGCCGCACGGTCCAGCGGCAGCCGGGTCAGCGCCTCCCGGTAGGCGTCCGCGTCGTGCACCAGCAGCGTCCCGCCCAGCCGGCGCACGCCCCGCCCGCGCGTCGCGGCCAGTAGCCCGAACAGCAGCGGATGGCCGCGCAGGTAGACCCGGCGGTCCCGGCGGCGGGCCCTCGCGTGGGTGGGGAGCGCCGGACCGTCGGTCATCGGAGCGGTGATCATCGGACGTGTACCTCTTTCGTGTCGGCGGGCCGGTACCGCCGGTCCCAGTACCAGAGAAGGGTGCGCCGGGCGCCCCAGGACCGCAGCCGCCGCAGACTGTTCCCCACCACCAGTCGTTCGACCCGGACGATCCGCGCACTGTGCTCCCGGGCCCGGTTGAGCAGCCCCACGTCCTCCGAACCCGCCTCCAGCGGCTCCCGGACCGTCCCGCCGCAGCGCACGTACAGGTCGGCCGTGATCCCCAGGTTGTGGCCGTGGCACAGCACGTAGGGGGCCAGGTAGCGGGGATCGCGGTGCGCGGCCCGGAACCGCCCGTACAGCGCCATCAGCCGGACCAGCGCGGGCAGCAGCCGGCCCTCGGCGAAACCCGGCCGCTCGTCCGGGCGCGGTACGCTGCGCCCGCACAGCATCTCGGCGCCGCGCCCGAACTCCGCCCGTGCGACGGCCGTCCAGTCACGGGCGGGCAGACAGTCCGCGTCCGTCCGCAGCAACAGGCTCGCGCCGGCGCGCACCGCGTACCGGAATCCGGTGTCGGCCGCCGTCCCGGCGCCCGGCTCCGGCTCGGCCACCAGCGCCACCGGGAAGGGCGCCGACCGCGCGAACTCCCTCACGATCAGGGCCGTTGCGTCGGTGGAGGCGTTGTCGACGACCACCAGCGAGAAGCCGGTGTCGTCCTGGCCGGCGAGCGCGGCCAAGGTGGCCCCGATCGACCGCTCCTCGTCGTACGCGGGCACGATCACCCACAGGCTCAACGGAGTTCCCCCTCCGAGTCGGCCGCGGC
>NZ_JANFAK020000220.1 GCF_024721315.2 Streptomyces sp. Isolate_45 | reverse complement strand
CCAACTCGGGCGCGTCCGGCCACGACAGGTTCTCCCAGTTGATCTCGCCCACATTCGATTCGATCGCCGCCGTGAAGCGTCCTCCATGCTGCCGACCGGCAGGTGGAGCAGCCCCAGGAGCGGCCCCACGATGCTCACCCCGGCGGCGAACAGCTCGAACAACGGCACCGCGATGCCCGCCGAGAAGGGGTGAACCAGGCGGCGAGACAGGGGCGGCCGGCGAGATCTCCTCACCCTGCTCGCGGGTCGTAAGCACCCGATGGACGGCACCCACTCCACCTGCCCCCGGCCAAGGACGCGTTTGCCACGGCGCACGGCCAGGCCGTCGACAGCGCCTTCAGCACAGCAATCAAGCGCTACTGCACCGATTGGCCGGCAGCGGCTCGATGCGTGTCCACTGGGCGTCGGTCAACGACACACTTCAACCAATGAATCCGATGCTCCGAAGGAAACGGCCTGGGCCTCCTGGGCTCGGCACCCCGCCTACAGATGGGTGGAAGTCCCGGCCTTCCCTCGCCGGGGACCTTCCTTACGTCGGACTCCCGCTGCCGGCTTCGGACCCGTGGGGTCGGCTTTCGGACGGCAGCACTCGGGCGTTGTCGATGTACAGGTGGAGCCGGCCGTCGTCCGGACATCTCAGGCCGACGGTGAGGCCGTGGATCCGGCGGTCCTTCGTGCGAACGAACGCGAGGGCGACCTCGAACACGCGGTGCCCCTCAGGGCACCGGCGGATTTCTCCGGGCTCGGAGGAGTCGGGGGTGCGGGCCGGAAGCGGGGCGCGCGACGGCTCCAGGCTCCATGGGAACTGCCCCGGGAAGCCCTCCTCCCAACCGTCCGGTACGCCCATCGGGAGGCAGCAGCCGAAGCAGAAAAGCTCCCTCTCCACCGCCTCGAACTCCTCCGAACCACACCACCGGCAGATCAGGAGCACGGCCTCGACCGTACCGACCAACCGCAGGAGGCCGGCGCGGCCCTCGGTCCCATCCAACGGTCCGGCACCCCAGGCCTCTCCACTCTCCATAGGACCGGATCCTCGCACGTCAGTGCCCCATGGTCGAGTCAGCCCCGGAGGTTGCGTGCGATGCCCGGTCGGCCGGTGTGACGAGCGGGGTGAAGCGTTCGCGGACGGCGGGGCCGCCGCGGATCCACCGTCCTCGGACCGGTACGCCGGCCGGCGTGCCGAGCGTGTTCTCCTCGCGGCTGAAGGCCCGGTTCATCGCTGCCTCGGCCGTCGGTCCCACTCTACTGATCGGCGCCCTGGTGGCAGACGGACCACTGGGCGAGGTTCTCCAGGCGCTTCCTCTGATTCGGGGTGCCTTTGCCCGCCGGGAACATCGGCTTGGCGCGTCGTCGCCGCGCTTCCGGCCGGCCCGCCGCCCCCGCCGTCACCGCCGCGACCCGCCGGCCAACCCACATCCGCCGTGAGGAGTTCACCATGGGCAACCTGGCGAACGACTCCAGCGCCCCCGGCCCACCGTCGGCCAAGTAGAGCGCCACCTGACGACACTGCCCTGCTGCGGCGCCCCCGTCGCGTGAGCCGGGGGAGGGTTCCCGCGGCCGAAGACGTGGGAGGTGCCGTCCCGATCGCATACGCGCCAATGCTCCACGCCCCCGGCCTGTCCGGCCGGGGGCGTGGAGTCGGTGGCCGCTCGCGGATCAGCCGCGCCGGGTCCTGCGCCAGCCGAAGGGGCCGGGCAGGTCAATCGAGGTGGTGCGGCGTCCGGTGCTGCTGTGGGTGCGGCGGGGGCCGTGCTTTCCGCCGCCGGTGGTGATCGACCACGACTTGCGGTTGATGTTGAGCCGGACACCGGGCAGAATCCTGAAACTCTTGCGGAATGTCAGCGGCATGTCGTCTCACTTCCTCGGTGCGCGTACGGACGGGCGGCCGAACCTGCCTGCATGCAGGCCGATTGACGTACCGTCCGTATGTCCGGTGCTCCCCGTTCCATGCGCCCGCCGCCCTCAGGCCGCAACGGCAGCGCCGACGAAGGAGCAGAGGGCCTCGCCTTCCAGAGTCTCGCCGAAATCCCTGAAATGCCCGGCGGCCATGGTCAGTTCGGGGCAGTGTGCCAGGACGTCTTTCAGGCCGGCGCGGTCGTCTTCGCTCAGCACGGTGGGGTGTCGGGTGAGCCGGCCGGTCACTTGGCGCACTGTCGGAAGGCGGGGGCGGCGCGCAGGCCGGAGCCCCCCACCCCTTGCAGCCGCGCGAGGACGGATCGCGTGCGTCACGGTCGAGCTGCCCGGGGAAGGCGACCACGACGGCCCCAACAACCGACCGCGTACCCGAACGGAGTAGCTCGCCGTCACCTCTGGTCTCTGTGGACGTCGACAGATGCGAAGGGCCGGTTCCAGAGCCTCGGGGCGGTACTCGTGTGACGGCCCGGCCACCTCCATCAGCGGCGGGGCCGACCGGTGGATGAAGGCGGACCGGGGTTCAGATCCGGTTGAGTTCATACAGAAGGGCGGCGCTACCTCGCCGCCCTTCTGCTATCAGGCCCGGGGTGCCTATCATCACCGGTCAGGCGCCCAGGAAGGTTTCGCGCAGATTGGTGTCGATGCGGGCGGTGAGCACCGCCTGGTCCTCGTGCTTGAGGGTGAGCGGGGCGACCCTGCTTCACGGGCAGACGTCCATTTCGGACTCCAGGGTGACGAGGAACAGCTCCATCTCCCCGATCCCGTATCCGGGTTGCGCGAGCATCTCGATCTCCTGCCACCGGTACTGCTCCTGGCGTGCACTGGCGCGGCCCTCCTTCACCTCCGTCTCCGTCATCCGGAAGCCGAGGTTCTCGAAGGCCTGAGCACGGTGGCTTGCGACGGCAGGGAGTGGACCTCAAGGGGGTCCTCGTCCCCTCGGTCCACCGCGTTGTCGATCGCCAGCTCGGTGATCACCGCGCTGTACGCCTGGTTGAGCGGCCGCCCGTCGAAGTGGGTGAGCGGCATCTCCGACGGGATGTCGAAGGACGCCCGCTCCGTGCGGACCTCCCCGGCGCGGAGGGTGAACGACTTCTCAAGGTCGATCCGATCCACCCTGTCGTTGAAACGGGCTTCGTGATCGCCCTGGGTCTCGACCCGCACCACCGGCAGCACGGTGAGGCGCTCCACCTCCACGTCGGCGGCCCCACCCCGAACGGTGATCGTCGCGCTCACGCGCCCACCGGGACTGACCTGGCCGTGGTCGAGAACCGTCTCGACCTCCGGGGGGTGTCAGGCGCCGGCGTAGCCGCCGAGGAGGCCCATGCCGTCGGCGGGGCAGAAGGTGGTCAGGGCGGCGGGCAGGAATCGGCCGCTGACCCGCTGGTTGGCCATGGCCTGGTGCAGGCGATGCAGGATCACGCTGGGGTGGGTGTGCCGGCCGGCCTCGGCGCGCACGGTGTAGCGGGCCAGGGTCTGCAACGCCTGCCGCTGGCCGGGGGTGAAGGGGCGGGCGTCCTGGTCGACCACGCAGAAACCCCCCAGTACCCGTCCCTCCGGGGAGACGACCGGATAGCCCGCCCACGCTCCGATCCCCAGCGCGCCGACGACCGCAAGGTCCTTGATCCGCAGATGGGTACGGGCGACCTCCGCGATCAGTTCCCGGCCGGTCCCGATGAGGATGTGACAGGGGCTGCCGCGGATGTCGTTCTCCCGGCCGGCCGCCGGATCCGTCCCCACCGACGACCTCCAGAACGCCCTGCGCCCGTCCGCCACCGTGAAGAACGCCTTCTGCGCACCCGTGATGGACAACGCCAGCTGCGCGAGATCGTCGAAGGTGCCCTCCGGCGGGGTATCGAGAAGGCCTGCGGCCGCCATGGCCACCAGCCGCGCCGGGTCGGACGGCGGAGGTTGCCGATCTCCCGGGTTCCCATGAGTGCCGGCGGGCGGCGGGTGCGAAGCTCGGCGGCGAGCCTCTGGAGTTCACCGTCACCGGATTCCTGGACGGCGTTCAGTAGCCAGCGTTCTGGTCGTCGATTGCTTGGGGGTGCCTTGGAGTTCGGATCGACCGAGCCAGACCAGGGCGAGCTGCCGCACGGCGGATTGCTGCTGCGGAGCGAGCAGGCCGCCGGTCACGCCCTCGCGCGTGGAGGACCTGTTCGCCGGCAGCGAGGGCGAGAAGGTGGAGGGATCGGATGGTGAGGGCGCGGCGGCGGGTGTTGGGAGGATTCAGCCGTGCTCTTCCTCCTCGGACTCCATGTGCCGGATTCCCTCGTGGGTGAGGGTGACCATCGCGGGGGTGTTGCCGGGTTCCCAGTCGACGGTGATCAGCCCCTCGCCGGCCAGGTAGGTGCAGGCGGCGGCCAGGTCCTGTTCCGGTACGTGGAGGTCGCGCCGCAGTTGTGCTCCGGTGATGCCGAGGAGGCGGTTGCCTTCGACGGCTTCGTACAGGACCCGGAGCACCTGACCGCGGTAGGTCTTGCGCTCGCGCAGTGTGGCCATGACCGGGTCCTTTCATGTGCGGGAGGGATCTCTGGCGCCCGCCGGGCTCTCAGACCTCGTCGGAGTGGGCGCCGGCGCCGACCGGGGTCGGGCCGGCGATCGGCCGGAAGCGGTCCTGGCCCGCGGGCGTCGCCGTGTCGACGGTGAGGTGGAGACGGGTGCCACCGTCGGGGCCGGGATAGCTGCGCTGTTCCGCTCCGGCGAAGCAGTGGCGCAGGGCCTCCGCGACCGCTCGGGCGGCTTCGGGCGTCCGCGCGATGATCCGGACCTCGGCGTGCCCGAGCGACGACAGCGGCTGGGTCTCGATGTGCTTCACGGGGCGTGTTCCCTTTCGGAGTGGGCGGAGAGCCGACGGGGCGGGACGCCGTGGCGTCCCGCCCGGTGCCCCCGGTCGGAGAAGGGTCTGTTCGTCACCGGTCGGCTTCCCCGCGGTGGGCTCCAGGAGCGGTGTCGTTCGGCAGCCCGGGAGGCCTCGGCAGGGGTTCGCTGAAGCGGTAGGCCTCGATCCGGGCGTCGTGCTGGGCGTTGAGCAGGTGGATCAGGCGCATGCCGATGCCGATCACGAGGATGATCACTGCGATGAGGACGACGGTCTCCACGGAGCTCACCGCCTACCGTTCCCGGGCAGCGGCAGGCCGCTTCGCACCATCGGGCTCCCGAAGGGGGACATACAGGCCCCGCCCTCGCCCTCCCAGCCGGCTTCCTGGCGCTGGGCGTCGCGGACGCCGCGCCCGATGGCGGCTTCGTTGGCCATGAGGACGCCTGCGGTCAGGGCGCTCCCCGGGACCGCGGCGGCGGCCATCAGTCGGGCCGCGGCGGCGGGCTCGGTCTCGGGCGGGATCACGAGGAGGTCCCAGCGGCCGACGGTGTAGGAGAGCAGGATCAGTTTGTCGGGGTCCTGTTCGGTGAACCAGCCCACGTGCATCACGCGCCCGTCGACGGCGACCGTGTGCGGTACGACGGGCCAGCGGGCGGGGTTCACGGTGACGCGGGTGACGCGGCCCCAGGATTCCTCAAGGGCGGCGGCGAGCGGCGGCAGCTCGGCCTCGAGGTCGCGGGAGCGGGGCCACCAGGCCCCGTCCAGCCGGCCGGCGAGCATGGTTTTCGGGGTGAGGGACAAGCGGGCCGGGAGCTCTGCGGCGAGGTCGCGGGGCGCGGTCCGGTCAAGGGTCGTGGTCATGATGCGGACCTGCCCCCGGGCTGCCCGTCGGTAGCCCGGATTCTAGGCGATCGCCGGAAATGACACCGGCGTGAAAGCCGGCGTGCGAAGTACTTCCGGTGTCTTCACTGTACGCCCGTTCCACGGGTATGGGCGGTTTGACCAGCTATTTTCCCGCGGATGTGCTGTGGGGAGCGGTGATGCGGACGGCGGGAGTACCGTGAAACGACGGCGGGCTCGCGTGCGTCGCAGGCCGGCACCGGTGCCGGCGTGCGACGGGAGCGGCCGCACCCCGTAGACGGGCGGACCAACATGGCTGACTCCGACACCCCCCACAAGCTCCCACTGCTCCTGCCGGATGCGATCCACCAGGCGATCGAACCTGGCACCGCCCTGTTGCGGCTGGAGACCACGAAATCCAGGGAAGGGCTCCTGGACGGTGCGTGGTGGCCCCGCACGCGCAACATCGAGACCGAGTTGCCCGGGCTGATCAACGTGTTGATCGAGTACCTCGGACCCATCACCCGAGTCGGTGTGGACGCCTCCGCCTGGAACGGCCTTCCCGCCCGCCTGGTCATCGACGAGCAGGTCGTGCACCTCGACTCCGATCCGGTCGGCGACGGCACCGTCCTCATCACGCGCGGCCACAACGACCACTTCGCCCTGCTGGTGGTTCCCCCGGACACCACCGCGGGGGCCGCCCGTGAAGCGATGGCCCGCGCCGTCCGCGCCGACAACATCACCCAGGCCGCTCAGATCCTCATCGCCACCACACCCGAACCCGAGTAGGCCTATCTCCTTGAACTGGGACTTCTCCGAAGAGCGAACGGCGAGACGGGGCCCGATCCGGTGGAGGCACGCCGCCACTGGTTCGCGCCGCGGCGGGCCAGGCGCGCTGTGCGGAGGCCGGTGCTCCCCCAGGTAGCGAACCTGGTCATGAGGACGGATGTCGACAGGGCAACTGACCGGAGCCGACCGGGGAGGCCCACCTTCCGTCTCGGGCGGCACGTCCTTGACGACTCCGACCATCGTGGCGTGCGCGAACCGGTTCACCCCGAGCCACTCCAGCGCCTTCGCCCGGTCGCCGAGGTCAAGGCTCCTGGGCACGTTCAAGCCCTCGGTCAACGAGCCCATTCCTTTCACCGACCTCGCCGAGGAGACCCGCCATGCCGGGCCCTGCTGCTGACCCGCACCCCCAGCGCTGAGGAAGGGTGCGGCTCCCAGAAGGGCGCCGACCCGCTGAAGGTCACGAGCACGGAACCTCGGTAGGGTCAAGCCGGTGTGACTGTCGCTCGTTCCGTTGCCCTGTTCGCCATCGCCGCCCACCTCGAGATCGGAGGGGCCTGGCTGGGCTGGCAGGGCATCCGCGAGCACAAGGGCTGGATCCGGATCGGCTCCGGCGTCATCGCACTCGGTCTGTACGCAGTGGTGGCCACCTTCCAGTCCGACGACAACTTCGGCCGGATCCTCGCCACTTACGGCGGCATCTTCGTCGCGGGATCCATCGCCTGGGGCATGGTCGCAGGCGGGTACCGACCCGATCGCTACGACGTCATCCGCGCACGGGTCTGCCTCGCCGGCATGGCTGTGATCATGTACGGACCCCGCCGGAACTGACTTCCCCAACCGCGTCGCAGCCGTCCGAAGCTTCCGACTCACGGCGTCAGCTCCCTCGTGTCCAGGGGGATCCTCAAGAAATTCCGGCGGTGCGCGGCGCCCAACTCGATCTGTAGGGGCGAGGGCGGCACGACGAGTACGGGACAGGCTGCGTGCGCGAGGCAATAGCGGGCCACCGAGGGGCGCAGGAGGTGGCGCAACGGGGCACGTAAGCCGGTGCCGACGGCCAAGAGGTCATCCACGCCACGGGCGGTGTCCACCAGGGCGGCGCCGGGCGTGCCCCGTACGGTGAGGCCCGCAAGGGCGATTCCGGGCTTCGCCGCACGGAACGCCGTGTCGAGCACCTCGCGAAGTTCCTCGACGGCAGCCGTACTGCATTCCGCCAGGGCGGAGGGGCTCAGCCCGTTACGACTGCCGAGTTCGCCACCCGGTGATCGCCACGCAAGGACGACCCTCAGCTCCGCATCACGTACGCGGGCCTCTGCGGCTGCCCGGTGCGGGGCGGCCGGACTCCCCTGGGTGCCGGTCGCACCGACCACGACTCTTCGCACGGCCTGTTCCCTCTCCTCTTCCCTCTCCTCGCCTGACGGCCTCCGGTGCTCGTGGAAAGGCCGCGAGGTACGGCGGAGCCATGTCCTTGACGGATTTCTGGCGGGGAGGCCCACCACCCTGACGCACTCCTGATGGCCTCCAACTCCTGGCGTCAGTGATCCGTATGGAGTGGGCCGGTGGCCGTATGGGTCCCGTTACGGGGTGACCGCCTGCGCGCTGGGGCGGGGATAGCTTCGGTTGCACGTCCCGGACCGCCTCCCCGCGCCGGGGCGTCACCTGTCACTCGTGGTTCCCCGAGGAGGGCCCCATGTGCTTGTTCCAGTACGACGAATCCGACTCCGAGCCTGAGGAACAGAGCCCGGCCGGGCCTCTGTACGTGCCCGCCCGGCCGGGAGGAGCGCACGTCGTCGTGCGGCTGTTCCGCACCCCACTGGGAGCGCGTACCGCCGTCGGTTTCACCAGCCCGGAACGGCTGGCCGCCACGCTCGGTACGGTCCAGCCTTGGATCCGGCTGTCCGAGGCCGCACTGCGGTCGATGGCCCGGCCGCTCGGCGCGTCCCTGCTGACCGTCGACCCGGTTCTCACCGCGCCCGCGGCGGGTGTGGTGAGGCCCGCCGGGGCCCCGTTGACACGGGTGCCCGAGACCACGGCCCGCACGGCCTGAGGGGGAGCAGATCATGACCATCGCCGTTCTCCCGGAGATGCCCGCCGGCGCCGGTGAGCTGTCCGTATGGCCCTCATCCGCGACACCGCTCCCCCACGGTGGCCTGGCCGTCGGCGGAGTTCCCCTCACCGAGATCGCCGACCGGTTCGACACGCCGACCTACGTCCTGGACGAGGCCGAGGTGCGAGGGCGCTGCCGGACGTACCGCGAAGCCTTCCCCCACGCGGACGTGCTGTACGCGGCCAAGGCGTTCCTCTCCCGCGCCATGATCCGCTGGGTCCAGGAGGAGGGGCTGGACCTGGACGTGTGCTCGGCCGGGGAACTGGAGCTCGCCGTCACGGCCGGCTTCCCGCCGGAACGGATCGTGCTGCACGGCAACGCGAAGTCGCCCCAGGACCTGGCGGCCGCGCTCCGGCTCGGTGTGGGGCGGATCGTCATCGACAGCCCGTCCGAGATAGCCCGCATCGCCGCCGCCGTCGGGCCCTCGGGTCGCCAGAAGGTCATGGTGCGGGTGGTCCCGGGTGTCTCGGCCGGTGGCCACGACAAGATCCGTACCGGTACGGAGGGCCAGAAGTTCGGGCTCTCCCTCACCGACGGCGGCGCCCAGCACGCCGTCGCCCGCATCCTCGGCCAGCCGCAGCTCGAACTCACGGGGCTGCACTGCCACATCGGCTCGCAGATCACCGAGGTGAAGCCCTACCTGGTCGCTCTGCGCCGCATGATCGGGCTGATGGCCCGCATCCGTGACACGCACGGCCTGGTCCTGCCCGAGCTCGACATGGGCGGCGGCCACGGCATCGCCTACCGGCCCGGTGAACCCGCGCTCGACATCACCGCGCTCGCCCGGCGGATGCGTACGGAACTCGTCGACGGCTGCGCCGCCGCGGGACTGCCGGTGCCCCGGCTCGTCGTCGAACCCGGACGGGCCGTCGTGGGTCCCGCCGGAGTCGCCCTCTACCGGGTGCTCGCCGTCAAGCACACCGGCGAGAACGTGTTCGTCGCCGTGGACGGCGGCATGAGCGACAACCCGCGGCCCGCGCTGTACGGGGCCCGGTACGCGCCCCGGCTCGTCGGCCGCCACTCGATGACGGGGCCCCGTACGGCCACGGTCGTCGGCCGCCACTGCGAGGCGGGCGACGTCCTCGCCTCCGACGTCCAACTGCCGGGCGACGTCCACCCCGGCGACCTGCTCGCGGTACCGGTGGCCGGCGCCTACCAGCTGTCCATGGCCTCCGGCTACAACCTGGTCGGCCGCCCAGCCGTCGTAGCCGTCCACGAAGGCACGGTCCGGCTGCTCGTCCGGCGCGAAACCCTGGAGGACTACCGGAGCCGGGACATCGGCATCTGAGGCCACAGCAGGGCACGTTCGTCGGCTGCCCCGCAGATGCGACGACCGGGCGGACCGTCAGCCTCGACGGCCGCCCGGTGCCTGCAGCGGTCGGTCCAGCTCCGTTCCGGCGTCTTCGTATCCGGCATCGGAGATCCGTTGCGGCTCACGCAGGCCACCGGCCGCGGCCGCGCGTCGCCACCCACCCGGATCGCGCGACCATCCTGTTCCACGATCAGGCCGACAGCTTGGCCGACCCGACGCTGCGGCAGCTCTTGACTCGCATGTCCCTGGCACCCTCCACTACTCGGTGATACCGTATAGCTGTACTCGGTACTACGCAGTACCGATGACGCCGAGGAGGAAGACTTGCGATGGACGACCTGACGGAGATGCTGAAGGGCACGCTCGAAGGGTGCGTGCTCGAGATCATCGACCGCGAGGAGACCTACGGGTACGCCATCACCCGTCAGCTGAACGAGCTGGGCTTCACCGACGTCATCGAGGGGACGGTGTACACCATCTTGCTGCGGCTGGAGAGGAACGGACTCGTCCAGGTGACGAGGCGACCCTCCGGGGTCGGTCCCCCACGCAAGTTCTACGCGCTCAACGACGCGGGCCGCGAGGAGCTCGCGAAGTTCTGGGCGAAGTGGCAGTACGTCTCATCACGCATCGACAAGCTCAAGGAGGGCGGGCGATGAATTTCTGGGAGACCATCACCGGCAGCGATCTCACCAGGGAATGGAAGGCGTTCGAAGCCCGGGCCGCCGCCCTGCCGGGTGACTACCGAGCGGCGTGGGAACAGATCAAGGTCGGCCTCCTCCCCCACGGGGACTTCACCGGCCGCAACCTGATGCCGATCCTCGACGCCGCCCTGGGACTGCTCGAAGAAACAGCGGCGGACGGGCAGAGCGTCCACGAGGTGCTCGGCGACGACATCCGGGGCTTCTGCACGGCACTGACCGGCGGCGAAGGGGCCCGAACCTATCGCGACCGCTGGCGCGAGCAGCTGAACAGGAACGTCGCCAGGAAACTGAGCAGGCTGGGAGGCTGACATGGGCATCCAGGACATCATCGAGGGCAAGAAGCAGTGGCGGGCGCACACGGCTCGGGTCAAGGCCCTTCCACCGGACTATCGGATCGTCTACAAGGAAATGCAGAAGTACCTGTTCAAGGTCGGCCCGATCGACCTCTCCGATGGGCCCCTGCTCCCCGGGATCGTCGACTTCTTCGAGGAGGGCGTCGCAGCGGGCAAGGGCGTCCTGCAACTCATCGGCAGCGATGTCGCGGCGTTCTGTGACGACCTGATCAAGGACTCCCCCACATATGCGGACGCCTATCAGGAATTCCTCGACAGGGAACCCGGCACGACCGGGAAGTAGCTTCAACCACTCACCTCGGTGGGCATGGCGCGCATGCGCGGCTCGCCGCTTCGGCGCGGCGCGAACGCATGTGGTCCGACGGACCACCGGAGTCCGCCGCGGATCCCGCCCACCGAGGTGGCCGAGCAGCCCCGGCGAGGCCCGACTCGACTCGGCCCTGCCGGCGCAGGCAGCATCATCGACGGTCAGGCTCCGCGCAGGGCGATCGGCACCCTCCCCCAGACGATGTTGCATGACTGACGTGCCGTCACAGACTGTCGCGTGAGCCGAGTTCCGAAACATCGTCCCCCTGCGCACCCTTCCCTCGAAACGCTCGGCTACCGCTGGTCGACGGCACAGTTCAACCGCGACCCGAAGTAGCCGGGACGACCGCGCCGGCCGGCGTCCGTCCAGCCGCTTGGCCTCTGGCTACAGCCGTGTGCGCCGCCCCCGGTCATCGCGCCCCAGGACGGCACGTCCCGGGACCTGGTACGGCGCGGACGCCGGAGGACCACCGCCACCAGGGCATCGGCAGCTAGGGGCGGTACACGAGCTCGATCATCATCGCGGCGATCACCGCCCAGACCCCGAAGCCGAGCAGCCAGAGGGCCTCGAGGAGGGCGCCGGTGGCGATGACGGTCAGGCCCGCCGCGCCGAGGGCGAGAACCGCCCGGCGGATGCCTCGGTCGGGAAGCCAATCGATGGTCACATCATGAGAATCGGGGGGGGGGGGGGGGGGGGGGGGGGGGGGGGGGGGGGGGGGGGGGGGGGGGGGGGGGGGGGGGGGGGGGG
>NZ_JANFAK020000219.1 GCF_024721315.2 Streptomyces sp. Isolate_45 | reverse complement strand
CCCCCCCCCCCCCCCCCCCCCCCCCCCCCCCCCCCCCCCCCCCCCCCCCCCCCCCCCCCCCCCCCCCCCCCCACGCCGCCCCGCGGGCTCAGCCCGCGGCCGCCATCGGGCTCCGGGGCCGCCACGGGCGGCACATCCCGAAGAAGAAGGCCGCCGACAGCAGCGAACAGGCGAGCTGGACCAGCGCCATCGGCACGGCCGTGTCCTCGCCGGCGATCCCCACCAGGGGCGAGGCGATGGCCCCGACGAGGAACGAGGAGGTGCCCAGCAGCGCCGACGCCGACCCGGCCGCGTGCGGGGTCCGCATCAGGGCCTGCGCGTTGGTGTTCGGCAGCAGCAGGCCCATCGCCGACATCAGCACGAACAGGGCGGTGGCGACCGGGAACAGCCCGACCTTCCCGAACACCCCGGTCGACATCAGCAGCAGCGCCACGGACGCGACGGTGATGATCCCGATCCCGGCGGCCAGCGCCTTGTCCAGGCTGACCCGGCCGACCAGCAGCTTCCCGTTGATCTGGCCGACGACGATCAGCCCGACGGAGTTCACGCCGAACAACAGGCTGAAGGCCTGCGGGGAGGCCCCGTAGATCTCCTGCACCACGAACGGCGATGCGGATATGTAGGAGAACAGCACCGCGAAGGCGAAGCCGCCCGTCAGGGTGTATCCGGCGAAGACCCGGTCGCCGAGCAGTCCGCGCATGGTCCGCAGGGCCGCGCCCACGCCGCCGGTCTGACGCCGCTCGGGCGGCAGCGTCTCGTCGAGGGTGCGCCAGACGACCGCCGTGAGCGCGGCGCCGACGACGGTCAGCACGACGAAGACCCCCCGCCAGTCGGCGAACCGCAGCACCTGGCCGCCGATCAGCGGCGCGACGATCGGGGCCGCCCCCGAGATCAGCATCAGCGTGGAGAAGAACCGAGCCATCTCGACCCCGTCGTACAGGTCGCGCACCACCGCCCGCGCGATGACGATGGCGGCCGCCCCGGCCAGCCCCTGGAGGAGCCGGAAGCCGATCAGCAGTTCGGCGGTCGGGGCCAGGGCGCAGATCGCGGTGGCGAGGACGTAGACGACCATGCCGATGAGCAGGGGCCTGCGACGGCCCCACTTGTCGCTCATCGGGCCGATGACCAGCTGCCCCAGTGCCATGCCCGCGAGGCAGGAGGTCAGGGTGAGCTGAACGGTCGCGGCCGGGCTGTTCAGGGCGTTGGTGACCTCCGGCAGCGCCGGCAGGTACATGTCCATGGACAGCGGGGGGAGGGCGGTGAGCCCGCCCAGTACGAAGGTGACGAGCAGGCCGGTGCGCCGTGCGGCCGCCAGGGGTGCGGGCGCGGCGCCGACTTCCGGGACGCCGACGACGGCGTTCGCGGCGGCGGGGTTCGGTGCGGGGACGGAGGATATTTCGGGGGACGGCTCGGGCGACGACCCGTGCGAGGGGGCCGTCGAGGGGCCTCTCTCCGACATGCGGAACTCCAGTCTTTTCATCTGCTTTACGCACCCCTGACCGACCCATGCTCTCAGCTGTCGGAACGTCCGTGGCCCCGCCGGCGGTGTGACGTAGCCTGCGGCCCCATGAGCGCACGTCTGAGCAAGATCGCAGTAGTGACCGGGGCCGGCTCCGGTATCGGCCGCTCCGTGGCCCTGACCCTGGCGGGGGCCGGCTGGTCCGTGGCCGTGGCCGGACGCCGGACCGGACCCCTGGAGGAGACCGCCGCGGCGGCCGGGCCCGGCGCGGACGTGCTCCCCGTACGCGCCGACGTCAGCGACCCCGACGACGTGAACGCGCTCTTCGCGGCCGTGCGCGAGCGCTACGGCCGCCTCGACCTGCTCTTCAACAACGCCGGCACCTTCGGCCCCGGCGGGGTCCCGCTGGAGGACATCTCCTACGAGGCCTGGCGGGCCGTCGTCGACGTCAACCTGACCGGCGCCTTCCTCTGTGCGCAGGCGGCCTTCCGGCAGATGAAGGACCAGGACCCGCAGGGCGGCCGGATCATCAACAACGGCTCCATCTCCGCCCACGTCCCGCGCCCGAACTCCATCGCCTACACGGCGACCAAGCACGCCATGACCGGCCTGACGAAGTCCCTCTCCCTGGACGGGCGCCCCCACCGGATCGCCTGCGGACAGGTCGACATCGGCAACGCGGCGACCGAGATGACCGAGCGGATGCAGACCGGCATCCTCCAGGCCAACGGACAGCTCGCGGTGGAGCCCGTCATGGACGCCGCCGACGTCGCCCGCACGGTGCTGCACATGGCGGAGCTGCCGCTGGAGGCGAACGTGCAGTTCGCGACGGTGATGGCGACGGCCATGCCGTACATCGGCCGCGGCTGAGACCGCGTCACCGGAAGGCCGAGCCCGCCTCCCGAACGGGCCGGCCGCCGGGAATGGTGCCCGGCCCGCCGCGGTTGAGTCGATCATGACGACTGAAGTGCTGCGCTACACCGCCTTTTCCGACGACCCCGCAGGCGGCAACCCCGCCGGGGTCGTCCTCGACGCCTCCGGCCTCGACGAGGACGCCATGCTGGCCGTCGCCGCCCGGCTCGGTTACAGCGAGACGGCCTTCCTCACCGGCCCCGCCGGACCGGCGGAGCCCGGGGAAACGGCCCCGGAGCCCGGCCGAGGCTTCACCGTCCGGTACTTCAGCCCGAAGGCGGAGGTGCCGTTCTGCGGGCACGCCACCGTGGCCGCCGCCGTGGCGCTGGCCGAGCGGATCGGGCCGGGGGAGCTGGTCTTCGACACCCGGGCCGGCACCGTACCGGTGTCCGTCACCTCCGAGGAGGGGCGCCTGCGGGCCACCCTGACCAGCGTCGTCCCGCACGTCGAGGACATCGCGGCGGACGACCTCGCCGAGGCCCTGGCCGCCCTGGACTGGCCCGCAGCCGACCTCGACCCCGAACTGCCGCCGCGCGTCGCCTACGCCGGCGCCCGCCACCTCGTGCTCGGCGCGGCCACCCGCGCCCGCCTCGCCGACCTGGCGTACGACTTCCCCCGGCTGGAGGCCCTGATGCGGCGCCTGGACCTGATCACGGTCCAGCTCGTGCACCGCGCCGGCCCGACCCTCTTCCACGTCCGCGACCCCTTCCCGGTCGGCGGCGTCGTGGAGGACCCCGCCACCGGGGCCGCCGCGGCCGCCTTCGGGGCGTACGCCCGGCAGCTCGCCCTGGTCCCCGAGGACGCGGTGCTCACCCTCCACCAGGGCGAGGACATGGGCCGCCCCGGCGTCCTGACCGTCGAGCTGCGGGCCGGCGATCCCCGGGTGCGGGTGGCCGGCGCGGGCGTGCGCATCCCCTGATGCGACTGCTCGCGTACGCGGAGGCCGACCTCCCGGAGGAACTCGCCGCCCGGATCGCCGCCCTGGAGGCGACGGCCTGGCCCGGCGCCGGCCCCGGACACGACCCGGCCCTCACCCCGCGGGCGTTGCTGCTGGTGGACGCCGACGGGACGGTCGGCGCCTCGTTGGCGCTGCTGTACAAGGAGGTCCCGCTCGCCGGCCGGACCTGCCGCGCGGCCGGGCTCAGCTCGGTGGTGACCCGGCCCGAGCTGCGCGGGCGGGGCCTGGGCGGTCGGCTGGTGGCGGCGGCCCGCACGGCCCTGGCCGCCGACCCCGCCGTGGACCTGGCGCTGTTCAGCTGCGACCGGCCCCTCGTCCCCTTCTACGGGGCGGCCGGCTTCGACGCCCTGCCGGGCACCGTCCTGGTCGGCGGGACCCCCGAGGACCCGCTGGCCACCGACGCCCCCGGCTTCGACAAGGCCGTCCTCGCGGCGTTCTTCACCCCGGACCCGGACGCCGACCGCGCCGCGCTGACCGGGACCCGCGTCCCGCTCCACCCGGGGAACACCGACCGGCTCTGGTGACGGCGTGCCCCGGGGCCCGGCGGCGGCTCAACCCCCGGTGGTACCGCCCGGGGCCCGCGCCGAGGCCCCGGCGGGCGTGCCCGATGGCCTGCCCGAGCGGACCGGCAGCAGGAACAGCGTCAGGACCACCCCCAGGTACAGCGCCCACACCACGAGCTGGAGGACCGTCGGGTCGGGCTGGAAGTTGAAGACGCCCTTGAGCAGGACCCCGTACCAACTGTCCGGCGGGACGGTGTCGCTGATGTCGAAGGCCCTGTTCTCCAGGCCGCCGAGGAAACGGGCCTCCTGGAGGTCGTGCACCCCGTACGCGAGGACGCCCGCGGCGACGACGACGAGCATGCCGCCGGTCCACGTGAAGAACTTCGACAGGTTGATCCTGAGCGCGCCGCGGTAGAACAGCCACGCCAGCACGATCGCCGTCGCGATGCCCAGCAGCACCCCGATCAGCGGCGCGGAGGAACCCTCTCCACTGGCCCGCACCGAGGCCCACACGAACAGGGCGGTCTCCAGCCCCTCGCGACCCACCGCGAGGAAGGCGGTGGCCACGAGGGCGCCGGTGCCCAGCGCGAGCGCCGCGTCGAGCCTGCCCTGCAACTCGCCCTTCAGGTGCCGCGCGGTGCGCTTCATCCAGAAGACCATCCACGTCACCAGGCCGACCGCGACGATCGACAGGGTGCCGCCGATCAGCTCCTGCGCCTCGAAGGTCAGCTCCTGCGTGCCGAATTCGAGCAGGGCGCCGAAGGCGAGCGAGAGCGCGCAGGCGATCCCGACGCCGATCCACACCGGGCGCAGCGCGGCCCGGTTGTCGGTCTTGACCAGGTAGGCGACCAGGATGCAGACGACGAGGCCCGCTTCCAGGCCCTCGCGCAGGCCGATCAGATAGTTGCCGAACACGGCGGTTCCTCTCCGGAGGGGACTACGCGAACAGCGTCCGGCCCCACCAGTCGTCCTCGTCGCGGACGCCCGGCGGGACGGCGAAGACCGCCGAACCCACGTGCTGGATGTATTCGTTGAGTACGTCGGACTTGGCCAGGCCGCGCTGGATCGGTACGAAGCCCGTCCGGACGTCACGCTGGTAGGCGAGGAAGAACAGGCCCGCGTCGAGCCGGCCCAGGCCGTCCGTCCCGTCGGTGAAGGAGTAGCCGCGGCGCAGGATCGTGGCCCCGTTGTTGGAGTCCGGGTGGGCGAGGCGGACGTGCGCCTCGGGTTTCATCGCCTTCAGGAAGGGCTCGTCGCGCTCCTTGGACTTGCCGACGGGAGCGCCCTCGCCCTTGTCCCGGCCGAAGATGTCCTCCTGCTCCTGGAGGGAGGTGCGGTCCCACGTCTCGATGTTCATGCGGATGCGTCGGGCGACCAGGTACGAGCCGCCGGCCATCCAGTCCCCGCCGTCCACGGAGCCGACCCACACGTGCTCGTCCAGGGCGGCGGTGTCGGTGCCGGAGATGTTCCGGGTGCCGTCCTTGAAGCCCATCATGTTGCGCGGGGTCTGCTCGTCGGGAGTGGTGGACGAGGTCTTGCCGAAGCCGAGCTGCGACCAGCGCATCGCGGTCCGGCCGAAGCCGATGCGGGCGAGCTGGCGGATGGCGTGCACCGCGACCTGCGGGTCGTCGGCGCAGGCCTGGACGCAGAGGTCGCCGCCGGAGCGGGCCGGGTCCAGGTTGTCACCGGGGAAGAGCTCCAGGTCCACGAGGGCTTCCGGACGCCTGCCCTCCAGTCCGAAGCGGTCCTTCGCGAACAGGTTGGGGCCGAAGCCGATGGTCAGGGTGAGGCGGGAGGCCTTCAGGCCGAGGGCCTCGCCGGTGTCGTCCGGCGGGGCCTCGGGGAGTCCGCCGAAGCCGCCCTCGCCGACCGGCAGGCCGGCCGTCATCAGCCGGGCGGCCGCGGTCCACTCCTTGAGCAGCGCGACCAGCTCGGCGCGGTCCTTGGTCCTGACGTCGAAGGCCGCGAAGTGCAGCCGGTCCTGGACGGGGGTCGCGATGCCGGCCTGGTGCGGGCCGTGGAACGGTACGGCCGCGCCGGACACGGCCGCCGGGACCGGGTCCGATCCGGCGCGGAGGGCGGCGACCCCGCCGCCGGTCGCGGCGGCGCCGAGCGCGAGCCCGGCCCCGCCCCAGCCGAGCAGGGCGCGCCGCGAGGGACCGTCCGCCGTACGACCGGTCTCCTCCGGGCCCGGCACCGAGTCACCCATCTGCCTCTCCCGCCTCTCCCGTTCGCCGGTTACTTGACGACCGCGGCGGCCAGCTTGGACAGCGGCTCCGCGAGCGCGTTCACGCCGTCCGAGAGCTCCTTGCGCTCCGCCTCGCCGACCTTGTCGTACGAGGTGAACTCGTAGGAGGTCTTGTCGGCGCGGTACTTGTCGAGGAGCAGGGTCAGCGCGGCGAACTGGGTGTCCAGCTGCTTGGTGAGCGCCGCGTCGTTCTTCTCGGCGGTCGGCTTCAGCAGCTCGTACGACTTCTGCGCGCCCTCGACGTTGGCCTTGAAGTCGACGAGGTCGGTGTGGCTGTAGCGCTCCTCCTCACCGGTGACCTTGCCGGTCGCCACCTCGTCGAGGAGTTCCTTGGCGCCGTTGGCCATGGAGGTGGGGGTGATCTCCGCCTGGCCGACCTTCTTCTGCCAGTCGGTGAGGTCGGCGATCAGGGTGTCGGCGAGCTTCTTGTCGTTGTCGTCGATCTTGTTGTCCTGGAAGAGGGACTTCTCCAGGCGGTGCCAGCCGGTCCAGTCCTTCGCCGGGTCCTGGCCGGCCTCCAGGCCGTCCTCGCGGACGTCGACCTTCGGGTCGATGTCGCCGAAGGACTCGGCCACCGGCTCGGTGCGCTCCCAGCCGATGCGGGAGGGGGCGTACGCCTTCTTCGCGGCCTCGACGTCCCCGGCCTTGACGGCGTCGGCGAACGCCTGCGCCTTCGGGAGCGTCTCGTCGGCCTGCTCCTGCACGTACTTGCGGTACGCGGCGACCGCGGCGTCCAGTTCGGGGCTGCGCTTCTCGCCGCCGCCCCGGCCGGTGGCCTTGACCTTCTGGCGGATCCCGTCGCCCTTCATGCCGGGCTTGCAGACGATCTCGTAGTCGCCGGCCTTGATCTCCGCGGTGATGGAGGCCTTGGTGCCGGGGCCGATGTTCTCCCGTTCGGTGACGATCCGGTCGTCGGGGAAGAGCACGTACAGCTCGGTGACCTTGGAGCCCTTGTTCTCGACGTCGATGGTGACCTTGCCCGCCGGGAACTCCTTCGCGGAGACCTCGCAGGCGCTGTCGGACGCCTTCACGCCGATCGCGTCGGAGCCCGTACCGCCGCTCTTCTCGGCGCAGCCGGTGACGGCGGTGAGCGCGGCCACGGCGGCGGCCGCGGTGAGGACGGTGATGCGGGCGGGGCGCATGGGGGCTCCTGGCGAGGCTGATGACGGGGAAGAAGACCAAGTGAGGCAGGCCTAACTTAACCGAGGCTTACCTCACCTGAACCCGCCCGTCCAGTGAATCACCTCTCACACTTCCGCCCCGGACACAAGCCCGTCACGGCCCCGCCATTTCGCCCTCAAGCAGTGGTCAAGCGCGGGTCAAGTCGGGGTCCGCGGACACTCCCGCGCGGCGGTCGTCGGCTTCCGGTCGGGCCGGCTCGCGCAGCGGAACGACGAGCGGCGCACCGGTGCGCGGGTGCGGGAACACCTCCACCGGCTGCCGGTAGACCCGGCTCAGGAGCTCGTCGCGGAACACCTCGGACGGGACCCCGTCCGCCGCGATCCGGCCGTCGTGGAGCACGGCCGCCCGGTCCGCGTACGCCGCCGCCAGCCCGAGGTCGTGCAGGACGACGACCACCGCGTCCCCGGCCGCCGCCCGCTCCCGGCAGATCCGCAGCACCAGCTCCTGGTGGCGCAGGTCCAGCGCCGCCGTGGGCTCGTCGAGCAGCAGCAGCGGGGCCCGCTGGGCGAGGACGCGGGCCAGTGCGACGCGGGCCCGTTCGCCTCCGGACAGGGCGGAGAAGGGGCGTCGGGCGAAGTGGGTGACCTCGGTGGCGGCCATGGCGGCGGCCACCTCGTCGTCGTCCGCGTCGGCGAACGCGGTGCCCGCCCAGGGCGCGCGGCCCATCCGTACGACGTCCGCCACGGGGAAGGGGAACGACAGGGCGGCCGACTGGGGGAGCACGGAGCGGCGCAGGGCCAGATCGGGCGCCGACCAGTCGCCCACCGGGCGCCCGTCGATCCGTACGGTCCCGGAGGTGGCGGGCAGGTCGGCGGCGAGCGCGGCGAGCAGGGAGGACTTGCCCGCGCCGTTCGGTCCGACCAGCGCGAGCACCTCGCCCGCCACGGCGGTCAGGCCGATGCCGGAGAGGACCTCACGGTCCCCGAGCCGCAGGCGCAGGTCCTCGATCTCGGCGACGGCGGCCCCGGGCAGCGGCCGGTCCGGGACCGTCCGCCTGCTCCGGGCGAACAGCCCGGTCAGCTTGCTGGTCACGCCCAGCCTCCTTGCTTGCGGCGGGTGCGACGCAGCAGCCAGAAGAAGAACGGGCTGCCGATCAGGGCGGTCAGCACGCCGAGGGGCAACTCGGCGGGCTGGGCGAGGGTGCGGGCGGCCAGGTCGCCCGCGAGCAGGACGAGGGCCCCGGCCAGCGCGCTGCCGGGCACCAGGAAGCGGTGCCCGGGGCCGTTCGCCATCCGCAGCAGGTGCGGGACGAGCAGGCCGACGAAGGTGATGACGCCGGCGACGGCGACGGCCGCCGCCGTCAGCAGCGCCACCACCAGGATCAGGGCGAGGCGCAGCCGCTCGACGTCGATGCCGAGGTGGCGGGCGGGGCGCTCGCCGAGTGCGAGCAGGTCGAGCTTGCGGGCGTAGAAGGGGGCGACGAGCAGACCGGCGAGCGCGCAGGGGAGCACGGCGAGCACCTTGGGCCAGGTGGCCTGGGCGAGCGAGCCGAGCTGCCAGAAGGTGATCTGGTTGACCTGGCCGCTGTCCGCGAAAAAGATGAACATGCCGATCAGGGCGCCCGCGAAGGCGTTCACGGCGATGCCGGTGAGGATCAGGGTGACGACCTCGGTCCGGCCGCCGTTGCGGGACAGCAGGTACACGGCGCCGACGGTGATCAGCCCCGCGACGAAGGCGCAGGCCGTGATGGTCCAGTTCCCGAGGAAGGTGAGGCCGAGTCCGATCGCGGCGACCGCGCCGACGGCGGCGCCCGCAGAGATGCCGATCACGCCGGGCTCGGCGAGCGGGTTGCCGAAGACGCCCTGCATCAGGGCGCCCGCGCAGCCGAGGCTGGATCCGACCAGCAGCGCGAGCACGACGCGGGGCAGCCGTACGTTCCACAACACGCTCTCCCCGACCCGGTCGAGGGCGGCGCCGCCGAGGCCCATGCGGTGCTGGACGGAGGCGAGTACGTCCCCGGTCGGGATGCGGTACGCGCCGGTCCCGGCGGAGAGGAGCGCGAACGCGACGAGGGCGGCGGCGAGGGCGACGGTGAGCACCAGGGCCCGGCGACCGTGTGGCCCGGCGGGACCCGCGTCGGGTCCGGCGGGCGTTTCGGGCCGCTCCGGCGCCGCGGGCCCCTTCGGGTCCGAGGTGGGGTCGGGTCGCGCGGCCCCGGCCGGCCGGGCGGCGTCGGAACCGGTCGCCTGCGGGGGATCGTAGGAGAGGGTCACGCTCAGGCGCCCTTGCCGTAGAGCTGCGCGACCAGGGAGGAGAGCACCTGGTCGGTGCGGGGGCCGTAGTTGAGCAGGACGCCGTCGTCGACGCTGACCACCCGGCGGTCCATGCCGGCCGGGGTCTGGGCGACGCCCGGGACCTTGACCAGGCCGTCGACCCCGCCGACCGATTCGAGGCCCTTGGTCATGACCAGGATCGCGTCGGGCGCGGCGGCGGCGAGGGCCTCGCTGGTGATCGGGGTGAAGTCCTTGCCGAGGCCGGAATCCTTGCCGGTGTCCACGGCGCCCGCGGCCTCAAGCAGCGAGGCGGCGCCGGAGTCGGAGCCGCCGAGCAGGTACACGGAGGCGGTGCCGCGCAGGTAGAGGAAGGCCACGCGGGGCTTCTTCCCGGAGGCGGCCGGAACGTCCTTGCGGGCGGCGGCGATCCGGTCGGCGGTGCGCCGGTTGAGCTGCGTACCGGCGTCCTTGACGCCCAGGGCGCCGGCCACCGCGTCGATCCGCTTCGGGACGTCCTCCAGTGCCTTGGCGGGGGCGATCACCAGGACCGGGATCCCGGCGTCGCGGATCTGCTGAATCGCTTCCGCGGGACCGGTGGTGGTCTCGGCCAGCACCAGCGTCGGGCGCAGCGACAACACGCTCTCGGCGGAGACGTCGTGTCCACGTGTCACCACCGGCAGGGAGGAGGCCTGCTCGAAGGTGGCGGTGATGTCCCGTGCGACGACCCGCTTGCCGAGCCCGAGGGTCTGGACGATCTCGTTGAGGCTGCCCGTGAGCGGGATGATCCGGTCGGCGGATGTGACGGTCACCCGGGCGCCGTCCGCCGAGGGCACCGTCACCGGCAGGGCCGGGACCGGTGCGGCGGCGAGCGGTTCGATCCGGTCCGGGACGGCCGCGGCGCTCGCCGCGGGGGAATTCTCGGGGGTGGCCGTACCTCCGCAACCCGTCACCGCCAGGGCCATCGCCACGAGGGCAACGGCGAGGCGGGGGAAGCGTTTTGACGCGGCGGGCGTAGGCACGAAGGCACCGTCCTGATCGTCCGACTGGGGGCTCTGAGGTTCTGCCGGCGCGGGGGGTTCCCCCCTCGACCGGGATAGCTTAGGTTAGCCTAACCTCGCTTGCTAGACCCTGGAGGGGACGTTCATGCCCGCAAGATCCGTCCGTGTGTTCGCCGTCGCCCTGCTGGCGGCCTTGCTGGGAGTCCTGCTCCCGGCCACCGCGGCTCATGCGGCGAGCCGTACCGTACAGGGCGGCCGACTGGACTGGGGCGTCAAGTCCTCCTTCCAGAGCTACGTCACCGGTCCCATCGCCAAGGGCGGCTTCAAGCTGCGGAGCGGAGCCGCCACGGTCGGCGGCAGCCTCTTCCGCTTCCACTCGGCGAACGGCTCCTACGACCCGGACACGGGTGAGTTCACGGCGTCCTTCACCGGCGGCGTGGCCTTCCAGGGCCACCAGAAGCCGGACGGCGCGTACGAACTGGACATGACCGTCAGCCGGCCGACCGTCAGGATCTCCGGCGGCAGCGGCACCCTCTACCTGGACGTCTCCAGCAAGGCCAAGGACACCGGGGCGGTCACCAACCAGTCCCAGGTCCCCTTCGCCACCCTGGGTCTGGGCGGGATCGACATGAAGGGCGGCGGCAGCCCGCTCGCCCTCACCAACGTTCCGACCACCCTCACGGAACAGGGCGCCAAGGCCTTCGCCGGGTACTACCAGGCCGGCGCGCGGCTCGATCCGCTCTCGCTGTCCGCCGACGTCAGGGCCCCGACCGCAGAACAGCCCGCGCAGCAGCCCTCGCAGACGGCGAGCACCCCCGCCGCGACCCCGCAGACGCAGGGCGCCTTCACCGACGCCGCCGTCGACTGGGGCATCCGCCGCACCTTCCGCGAGTACGTCACCGGCTCCATCGGTCAGGGCAGGTGGACCCTCGCCGAAGGCGCCCAGGACGGCGGAGCCCTCTTCCGCTTCCCCCAGGGCAAGGGCTCGTACGACGGCCGGAAGGGCACTCTCGACGCCGCGTTCGCCGGTACCGTCCACTTCACCGGCGCCCACCTGGACCTCAAGCTCGCCAAGGTGGGCGTCAAGGTCGAGAACGGCAAGGGCGTCCTGTCCGCCGACGTCACCACCGGTACGGAGACCAGGAACGCGGTGGCGCTCGTCGAGTTCGACGCCAAGGCGCTGAAGACCGAGGGCAACCTCGCCACCGTGACCGAGGCCCCGGCCACCCTCACCGAGGGCGGCTCCCAGGCCTTCAACTCGATGTACAAGGCCGGCACCGAGATGGACCCGATCTCGCTCGCCGTCGCCCTGGACGGCGGCGCACAACTGCCCGCCCTGCCCGACCTGGGTTCCACCGCCGCCCCGGCGCCGGCCCCCGCGACGGCCTCGCCGTCCGCCACCCCCGCCGCGG
>NZ_JANFAK020000218.1 GCF_024721315.2 Streptomyces sp. Isolate_45 | reverse complement strand
CGTGCGAGGCGGGCTGCGGCGCCGCGGCGGCCCGCGGGTCACCGGAGCCCGGCCCCGCCAACGCCTGGGTCAGCACCCAGCCGGCCAGGCAGGTCGGCGCGAGCACCGCCGCCGTGACCGCGAGGGTGGAACGACGGGTGTACCAGGGCCGGTCCGGGCTGATCGAGGAGCCGGACTCGGGGGACGGGGGGCTGTTGTCGTAGCGCACCTCGCGATGCTAGAACGCCCGACCGTCGCACGGAGGGACCGTGCGCCATTCGAGGGCGCGGTGCGCTTATCGGTTATATGCCGGGTGACGTGGGGTCCGGCAGGCTGCCCGTTCCCGTGCGGCGCAGGACGCGCAGCGAGTCCGTGACGGAGATCTCCTCGAAGGCGCCCGAGGACAGGGCCCGCAGGTAGATCCGGTACGGGGCCTGCCCGCCGTCGGCCGGGTCCGGGAACACGTCGTGGATGACGAGCGTGCCGCCCTCGGCGACGTGCGGCGCCCAGCCCTCGTAGTCGCCCGTCGCGTGCTCGTCGGTGTGGCCGCCGTCGATGAAGACGAGGCCCAGCTCGCCGCCCCAGGCGGCGGCGACCTGCGGGGAGCGGCCGACGATCGCGATCACGTGGTCCTCCAGCCCGGCCTTGTGCAGGGTCCGGCGGAAGGTGGGCAGGGTGTCCATCAACCCGACCTCGGGGTCCACCACCGTCGGGTCGTGGTACTCCCAGCCCGGCTGCTGCTCCTCGCTGCCCCGGTGGTGGTCCACGGTGATCGCCGCCACGCCGGCCTCGCGGGCGGCGTCGGCGAGCAGGATGGTGGAGCGGCCGCAGTACGTGCCGACCTCCAGCAGCGGCAGCCCGAGCGCCGCCGCCGCGGTGGCGGCCTCGTACAGGGCGAGGCCCTCCCGTACGGGCATGAACCCCTTCGCGGCCTCGAAGGCGGCGAGGGTCTCCGGCTTGGGGGTGGCCATGTCGTTCCTCCTGAGCTGCGGGTGGGTGGCGGCCCATGCTGCCTTACCCGCTGGTAGGGCGCCATGGCCGGGGTGCGGTGGGTCCCCGCCGGGTCGGCTTCCGAACGGGCGGGCCGGACCTGCTGCGCCTACGGGACCCGGAGCTCAGGAGGAACGGGAATGGCTGGACGAGGTGCCGGCATGGGCCGTGCCGCTCGCGCGCGGCCGCGGCGCCTCCACCGGGTCCGTCACCACCTACCCGGCGTGCGTGCCCGACGGCGCCTCGCCGGCGGCGGCCGAGCACCGTCGGCTGACGGCGCAAGTACTGGACCTCGTCGAACTGCTCGACCAGGACGGACGCGGCGACACGCCACTCGACGCCACCCGGGCCGCGCTGCGGCGGTGCGCCACGACCGTCTGCGCGGAACTGGCCTTCCGGTTCCTGGTCGGCGCGCTCATGCGGTTCGCCGTGCGGCTGTCACCCGCGCACTACGGCCGCCTCGAACGCCTTGGCACGGCGTTCGGGTACGGCCCGCACGTGGTCGACGCGGCCGCCTTCCTGGTGGACTGACCGACCCGCCATCCCGCACCGGCCCCGCTTCGTGACCTGCGTCACAACCTGTCACAGCCGCCGGGGCCGCGGTGTCTCAAGGGCGAACCCCCGGACACGAACCCCGGGGCCGAACCCCCGAGAGACGGAGCGGACACCATGGCTGAGAACACCGAGGTCGTCGTGATCGGCGGAGGCTACGCCGGTGTGATGGCGGCCAACCGCCTGACGCGGCGCGAGGACGTGACCGTGACGCTGATCAACCCGCGGGCGGACTTCGTCCACCGGATCCGCCTGCACCAGCTGGTGGCCGGGACCGGCGACGCGGTCGTCCCGTACCGGGAGGTCCTGGCCGAGGGCGTCCGGCTGGTCGTCGACAGCGTGACGCGGATCGACGCCGCCGGGCGCGGCGTGGCCCTGGCGGGCGGCGGCACCGTCGGCTACGACTACCTGGTCTACGCGGTGGGCAGCGGCAGCGCCGACCCGACCGTGCCCGGCGCGGCCGAGTTCGCCCACCCGATCGCCACCCTGGAGGACGCGCAGCGGCTGCGGCCGCTCCTCGACGCCGCGTCCGCGGAGGCCGCGGTGACGGTCGTCGGCGCCGGTCCCACCGGCATCGAGACGGCCGCGGAGCTGGCCGAGGCGGGCCGCGCCGTGACGCTGGTCTGCGGCGGGGTGCTCGGCCCGTACCTGCACGCGCGCGGCCGGCGTTCGGTAGCCAAGCGGCTCGCCGGGCTCGGAGTGAGGGTGCTCGAAGGCCCCGACACGGTGGTGACGGCGGTGACGGCCGGGGCGGTTCGGCTGCGCGACGGCCGCGAGGTGCCGAGCGCGGTGACCATCTGGACGGCCGGGTTCGGGGTGCCGGAGCTGGCGGCGCGCAGCGGGCTCGGCACCGACGCCCTGGGCCGCCTCCTCACGGACGAGACGCTGACGAGCCTGGACGACGACCGCATCGTCGCGGCGGGGGACTCGGCGGCCCCCTCGAACCTGCCGCCGCGGATGAGCTGCCAGGCCGCGATGCCGTTGGGCGCACGGGCCGCCGACACGGTGCTGAGCCGGGTCGAGGGCAAGCGGCCCGAGACGCTCAACCAGCCCTTCGGCGCCCAGTGCATCAGCCTCGGCCGCAACGACGGCATCTTCCAGTTCGCCCGCAACGACGTCGCCATCTGGTTCCACGTCGACGGCGGCCTCGGGGCGAAGATGAAGGAGTCCGTGTGCAAGGGCGTCGTCCATCACCTGGCCGGCGAGGCGAACAAGCCCGGTTCGTACAAGTTGCACCGCGTCTCGGGAGCCGCCAAGCGGCGGCAGCAGTTGACACTCATCGGGGACCGCGAGGCGGCCGTCACCGTCGAACGGGCAGCCTAGAGCGGCACGAGGGGCCGTCCGGAGCGGACGGTCGTCGACGAGAACCTGGGGGACCTCGCAATGGATGAACGCACGGCGGCCGTCGGCGATGGGAAGGCGGCCGCGGCCGAGGAGGGCGCGGGCCGCGGCGGGCGCGTTCCGGGGCCGGCGACCGAGACGTTCGTCGCCCACCGCAACCTGCTCTTCACCGTCGCCTACGAGATGCTCGGCTCGGCGGCCGACGCCGAGGACGTCCTCCAGGAGACCTGGCTGCGGTGGATCGAGGTCGACCTGGCGGAGGTCCGCGACCGGCGCTCCTACCTGGTGCGGATGACGACCCGGCAGGCGCTCAACCGGCTGCGCACGATGAGCCGCCGCAAGGAGTCGTACGTCGGGTCCTGGCTGCCGGAGCCGCTGCTGACGACGCCCGACGTGGCCGAGGACGTCGAGCTCGCCGAAAGCGTGTCGATGGCGATGATGCTCGTCATGGAGACGCTGTCGCCGACGGAACGGGCCGTCTTCGTGCTGCGCGAGGCCTTCGACGTCGGCTTCGAGGAGATCGCGGCCGCCGTCGACAAGAGCCCGGCGGCCGTCCGTCAGATCGCGCACCGGGCCCGCCGGCACGTCGACGCCCGCCGTCCCCGCGCGGCGGTCCCCCCTGGTGGGGCGAGGGCGGCGGTGGAGTCGTTCCGGCGCGCGCTCGAAACGGGGGACCTGCAGGGTCTGATGGACGTGCTGGCCCCCGAGGCCGTGCTGGTGGCCGACGGCGGCGGCATCAAGCAGGCCAGTCCGCGACCGATCGTCAGCGCCGACAAGGTGGCGCGCCTGATCCTGGGCGGCATCGCCAGGAGGGGGATCACGCTCACCGGCACGGCCGCCGTGGTCAACGGCGGGCCGGCCCTCGTCCTGCGGATCGACGGCGAGTTCGACGGCGTCCTGTCGTTCCGCTTCGAGGGCGACCGCATCGCCGACCTGTACTACGTCCGCAACCCGGAGAAACTGACGCGCGTCGCGTCCGCGACCGCGCTCAGCAGGCACTGAAGGGGACGGCCGGGGCCCCTGGGTGACGGCCGGCGCCCCGGTGGGGAGAACGCGTTCTCGTTCTGACCTTCCGTCAGAATGGAACGTGTTCTAGCCTGCCGCGCATGGGCATCGGAATCACTGGGGAACAACGGGAGCTGGCCGGCGCCGTACGCGGCTGGGTCGCACGGGCCGTGCCGCCCGAGGAGGTGCGCAAGCTGCTCGACACCCCGCCGCGGTCCGGGGTGCGGCCCGCCTACTGGGACGGCCTCGCGGAGGCCGGTCTGTTGGCGCCCCACCTGGAGGGCGGGACGCTGCTGGACCTGGCCGTCGTGGTGGAGGAGGCCGCCCGGGCGGCGCTGCCCGGGGCGTTCCTGCCGAGTGCGCTGGCATCCGTACTCCTGGACCGGGCCGGGGCCGGACCGCTCGACGGGCGGGTCGGGGCGGTCGCCCTCGGGCCCGGCGACCTCACCGCCACCACTGTCGAGGGCGGCGGGTACCGGCTCGACGGGGTCGCGCCGCCCGTGCTCGGCGCGGGCGAGGCCGAGCTCGTCCTCCTCGCCGCCGAACCGGCGGAGGTCGGCGGGACCGGCGGGACCGGCGAAGTCGCCGCCGGCACGCGCTGGTTCGCGGTGGACGCCGCCGCGCTGGACATCCGCACCCACGAGAGCGCCGACCCGACCCGCCCCACCGCCGAGGTGCGGGCGCGGGGGGTCACCGTGCCACCCGACCGGCTGCTGGAGCTGGACACCGACCTCGTCACCGACCTGGCCCGCGCCCTCTTCGCCGCCGACGCCTGCGGCACCGCCGCCTGGGCGGTGCACACGGCCGCCGAGTACGCGAAGGTCCGCGAACAGTTCGGCCGGCCCATCGGACGGTTCCAGGGCGTCAAGCACCTGTGCGCCGACATGCTGGTCCGCCTCGAACAGGCCCGCGCCCTCGCCTGGGACGCCGTGAACTGCGCGGACGAACCCGACGGGGACCCCGCCGCCCGCTCGCTCGTCGCCGCCCTCGCCGCCGGCACCGCCCTCGACGCCGCCTACTCCTGCGCCAAGGACTGCATCCAGGTCCTCGGCGGCATCGGCTTCACCTGGGAGCACGACGCCCACATCCACCTGCGCCGGGCGATCGTGGCCCGCCAGCTCCTCGGCCCCGGCGACCGGCACCGGCTGAGCGCCGTGCGGTACGCCGCCGCCGGCGCCCGGCGCGAACTGCGCCTGGAACTCCCCGCCGAGGCCGAGACCCACCGGGCGGCAGCCCGCACCGCCATCGGGGCGGCCCGCGGCCTCGACCCGGCCGCCGCCCGCCGGACGCTCGCCCCCACCGGCTACGCGGCCCCCTACCTGCCGCCGCCGTACGGACTCGGCGCCGGGCCCGTCCAGCAGCTCGTCGTCCAACAGGAACTGGCCGAGGCCGGGATCCGCCTCGCCGACCTGGGGATCGCCACCTGGGTCGTGCCCTCGCTGCTCGCCTACGGGACGGACGCGCAGCGCGAGGCCCACGTCCTGCCCACCCTGCGCGGCGACACGACCTGGTGCCAGCTCTTCTCCGAGCCGGGCGCCGGCTCCGACCTGGCCTCGCTGCGGACCCGGGCGGAACGCACCGCGACGGGCACCTGGCGGATCAACGGGCAGAAGGTGTGGACGAGTTCCGCGCACACCGCCGACCACGGGATCCTGCTGGCCCGTACCGATCCGGACGCGCCGAAGCACAAGGGCCTCGGCTACTTCGTCGTCGACATGAAGAACACCCCCGGCATCGACGTCCGCCCGCTGAAGGAGATCACCGGCGAGGCCCTCTTCAACGAGGTCTGGTTCGACGACGCCGAACTCCCCGCGGACGCCCTGGTCGGCGCCGTCGACGGCGGCTGGAAGGTCGCCCGCAACACCCTGGGCAACGAACGCGTCCACATGGCCGACCAGATGACCTTCGACACCGGCCTCGAAGCGCTGATCGCCGCCTCCGCCGGCCTCGACGGGGCCTACCGGGCACGGATCGGCGCGTTGGCCGCCGAGGCGCACGCGCTCGCCTGCATCGCGCTGCGGACCACCCTCCAGCAGGTGTCCGGACTGGAGCCGGGCGCGGGCGCGTCCGTACGCAAGCTCCTCCAGACCCCGCACCAGCAGCGGACCGCCGAGCTCGCGCTCGAACTGCTGGGACCGGCGGGCGCCGTCCGGGAGGGGGCGGGGGAGCGGGCGGTGCACGGGATGCTCATGTCCCGCTGCCTGACCATCGCCGGCGGCACCACCCAGGTCCAGCTCAACGTCGTCGCCGAGCGGATTCTCGGCCTCCCCAGGGACTGAAGGGACTGCACGGACATGAAGTCGTACATCGTGGGCGTCGGCATGACGAAGTTCGAGAAGCCGGAATCACGGGACTGGCAGTACTGGGACATGGCCAAGGAGGCCGGGACCGCCGCCCTCACGGACGCGGGCGTGGACTACGGGCTGGTCGAACAGGTGCCGGTCGGATACTGCTTCCAGGCCTCCACCGCAGGCCAACGGGCGGCGTACGAACTGGGGTTGAGCGGTGTCCCGGTCTACAACGTCAACAACAACTGCGCGACGGGATCGACGGCGCTGATGATGGCGCGGCAGTTCGTGGAGGGCGGCATCAGCGACTGCGTCCTCGCGCTCGGCTTCGAGAAGATGAAGCGCGGCGCGCTCGGCGGCGGCGCGGACGGGGGCGACTTCAAGACCTCCCCGGTGGCCCGGCACTACGGGATCATGGCGGCCGCGCACGGCTTCGAGATGTCCCCGCCCACCGCCCAGATCTTCGGGAACGCGGCCCGCGAACACATGGAGCGGTACGGGACCACGCCCGCGCAGCTCGCGGCGGTCGGCGCCAAGAACCACCGGCACTCCGCGAACAACCCGAACGCGCAGTTCCAGGACGTGTACACCGTCGAGGAGATCCTGGCGGCCAAGGAGATCCACGCACCGCTCACCAAACTCCAGTGCTCGCCCACCTCGGACGGCGCGGCGGCCGCGTTGGTGGTCTCGGAACGCTTCCTCGTCCGGCACGGACTGCACGACAAGGCCGTCGAGATCGTCGGGCAGGCGATGACCACGGACACCCGGGCGAGCTTCGGCGGCTCCTGCGTCGACGTCGTCGGCAAGCCGATGACGGCCGCCGCGGCCCGCCAGGTGTACGAGGGCTCCGGGCTCGGCATCGAGGACGTCGACGTGATCGAGCTGCACGACTGCTTCTCCGTCAATGAACTGCTGACGTACGAAGCCCTCGGCATGTGCGCCGACGGGGCCTCCGGCAAGCTCGTCGAGAGCGGCGCCACCACCTACGGCGGACGCTGGGTGGTCAATCCGTCGGGCGGCCTGATCTCCAAGGGCCACCCGCTGGGGGCGACGGGGCTCGCGCAGGCGGCGGAACTGGTGTGGCAGCTGCGCGGCGAGGCCGGCCCGCGACAGGTCCCCGGCGCGGGGGTGGGCCTCGCCCACAACATCGGGCTGGGCGGGGCCGCGGTGGTGACCATGCTGCGGCGGTAGTCGCCGCCGGCGGGCCCTGCGGGCCGCCCCGCCGCCGCCCCGCGTGGCGGGCCACGGCGAGGGAGCCGAGAATGGGAGGGCCGGACCGCGCCCCGCGTCGTCGCCCGCACCGGGTGATGGACGGGGCGGGTCGGGGTCCAGGGGGCCGATCCAGGGACTGCAGGTGATGGCGCATGTGCCGATGGCTCGCGTACTCGGGAACGCCCATGTTGCTCGACACCATCCTGTACAAACCAGCCCACTCGTTGATCGATCAGAGCCTGCACTCGAAGCTGGGTGTGGAGACGACGAACGGCGACGGCTTCGGCGTCGGGTGGTACACCGAGACGGAGGACAGCGAGACACCCGCCGTCCTGCGGGACATCGGGCCGGCGTGGAACAACCGGAACCTGCGGGAGATCGCGGACCACGTCCGTTCCCCGCTGTTCTTCGCGCACATCCGGGCGTCGACCGGCACGGCCGTGCAGCAGACGAACTCGCACCCCTTCCGGCACGGCCGCTGGATGTTCATGCACAACGGGGCCGTCTCCGGCTTCCACCTCATGCGCCGCGAACTCTGCATGCTCGTCGACCCCGCCCTGTTCGCCGAGATCGAGGGCACCACGGACTCCGAGGTGATGTTCTACCTGGCCCTCACCTTCGGCCTGGAGCAGGACCCGCCCGCCGCCGTCGCCAGGATGGCCGGAGTGGTGGAGCGGGCGGGCCGCGACCACGGGGTGGAGTTCCCCCTCCAGATGACGCTCGCCATCACCGACGGCGTACAGGTCTGGGCCTTCCGCTACTCCAGCGGCCACAGCTCCCGGTCGCTGTTTTACAGCAGTCGGGTCGAGACGCTGCGCAGGCTGCACCCCGACAAGGCGTTCCTTCGGGAGATCTCCGACGAGACCCGGCTGATCGTGTCCGAACCCCTCGGTGACCTGCCCGGCGCGTGGAACGAGGTACCGGAGAGCACCTACGGCGTCGTACGGCCCGACGGCGAAGACGCGCTGTTCCCCTTCCTGCCGGCCGCGGTGTGACCCACTCCCGGCCGCCTCACGGCCGGTCCAGGGCGGGGTCGATCACCGTCTCGCCGCGGGAGGCGCGGCGCAGGGCGTCCGCGAGGTCCTCGACGGGGCCGTCGCGCAGGACCAGGCCGGCCGCGCCCGCCGCGAGGACCGCGTCCAGCAGCCCCGGCCGCGCCGAGCCGGTCAGGACCAGGACCCGGCACTCCGGATCGTCCGCCAGCAGCTCGGTCACCGCCGCCGGGTCCTCGACGAGGGCCACCACCGGGCGGGCCGTCAGGTCCCGGACGACCTCGATGTCGGGCTGGAGGCCGAGGTGTACGGCCAGGGCCGGGTTCGCCGGGTGCAGCAGCACGCGCAGCGACCGGGCCGGGCGGTGCGGGGAGGGCATTTCTTCCACCCCGGAAGGGTAAGTCCGGGCCTTCGTGCCGATCGGCAACACGCCTGGCGGAAAGACCATCTGACTGGAAGTCAGCACTCTTCCCAACTGCTGGGGTGTGCGTTATACATTCCCTCACCGGCCCTAGAACGCGTTCTAGAACGCGGTCCTTGGGGCCGGTCCCGCATACGACCTCGGTGCGGCCGACGGTGCGGACGGCCGCACCGAGGTCTTCCAAGGCCCCACGGCCTCGGTTTCCAACGACAGGGAGCAGCAGCCTCATGCCGATCGATGCCGCCAGGGCCCTCGCCGCCGAACCCCGCCGGGGAGACATCGGCTGGGACCACAAGGACATCCAGCTCTACCACCTGGGACTCGGCGCGGGCCTCCCGGCCACCGACCCGGACGAACTGCGCTACACCCTGGAGTCCAAGCTCCACGTGCTCCCCAGCTTCGCCACCGTCGCCGGCGCCGGCATGGCCATGCTCGGCGGCCTCGCCGCACCCGGCATCGACGTGAACCTCGCCGCCGTCCTGCACGGCGGCCACTCCATCGAGCTCCACCGGCCGATCCCCGTCAAGGGTCGGGCCACCTCCACCTCCAAGGTCGCCGCCCTGTACGACAAGGGCAAGGCGGCCGTGATCGTGCTGCGCTCCGAGGTCGCGGACGCCGACGGGCCGCTGTGGACCAGCGACGCGCAGCTCTTCGTACGCGGTGAGGGCGGGTTCGGCGGCGAGCGCGGTCCCTCCGTACGGGAGGAGCTGCCCGATCGGGCCCCCGACCGGGTCGAGGAACGCCGCATCCGGGAGGACCAGGCGCTGCTCTACCGCCTCTCCGGCGACTGGAACCCGCTGCACGCCGACCCCGAGTTCGCCAAGCTCGCGGGCTTCGACCAGCCGATCCTGCACGGGCTGTGCTCGTACGGGATGACCCTCAAGGCGGTCGTGGACAGCGCACTCGGCGGCGACGTGTCCCGGGTCCGCGCCTACCGCACCCGCTTCGCCGGGATCGTGTTCCCCGGCGAGACGCTGCGCATCCGGATGTGGCAGGAGCCGGGCCGCGTCCTGATCTCCGTGACCGCGGTCGAACGGGACGACGCACCGGTCCTCGCCGACACCGTCGTCGAACACGCGTAACGCAGCAACGCAGCAACGCAGTCGGACCGACAGAAGGAGCCGCACCGTGCGCGCAGCACTGCAGAGCGAGATCGGCCAGGACAAGCTGGAGGTCGTCGAGGACATGGAGGCCGTGGGCCTCGGCCCCGGCAAGGTGAAGATCCGCATCAGGGCCACCGGCCTGTGCCACTCCGACCTCTCCGCCATGAGCGGCGTCCTGCCGCAGCCCGCACCGTTCATACCGGGCCACGAGGGCTCCGGCGTGATCGCCGACGTCGGTGACGGGGTCACCCACCTGAAGCAGGGTGACCGGGTCCTGGTCTGCTGGCTGCCGCCGTGCGGGCACTGTCCCTCCTGCAAGCGCGGCCAGGGCCACCTGTGCCTGGAGAGCCTCGTCAACGCGGGCACCCCCAACTTCCGCCGGGCCGGCGGGGACATCTTCGGCTTCGCCGCGACGGGCACCTTCGCCGAGGAGCTCGTCGTCGACGCCAAGTGCGCCGTGCCGATCCCCGACGACGTGCCCTTCGACATCGCCGCCCTCATCGGCTGCGGCGTCACCACCGGGCTCGGCGCGGCCATCAACACCGCCAAGGTCGAGGCCGGTTCCTCGGTCGCGATCATCGGCTGCGGCGGCGTCGGCATCTCCGTCCTCCAGGGCGCCAAGGTGCAGGGCGCCGCGCAGATCATCGCCGTCGACCCGGTCGGGTCCCGGCGCGAGGCCGCGCTGCGGTTCGGCGCGAGCGAGGCGGTGTCCCCGGACGCCTTCGACGACGCCAAGAACCGGATCACGGGCGGCGAGGGCTTCGACTACGTCTTCGAGGTCGTCGGCAAGTCGGCCACCGCGCAGACCGCCTACAAGATGACCCGGCGCGGCGGCAGCGTCGTCATCGTCGGCGCGGGGGCACTCGACGACACGTTCCGGATCGACATGTTCTCTCTGTTCTTCGACGAGAAGAAGATCCTGCCCTCCATGTACGGCGGCGGCGACGTGCTCCGCTCCTACGAGCGCACCATCGCCCTGTGGCGGGCCGGCCGGGTGGACCTGGAGAGCCTGATCACCCACCGGGTGCGGCTCGCCGAGATCAACGACGCCCTCGACCAGATGCGCACCGGCGCGGCCCTGCGCACCTGCATCGAACTCTGACCCGTTTCGAGAGGAACCGTACGGATGTCACTGCCACTTGAGGGACTCTCCGCGATCGTCACCGGCGCCGGCCGCGGGCTCGGCCGGGCCGAGGCGATCGAACTCGCCCGGCTGGGCGCGAGCGTGGTCGTCAACGACTTCGGGCAGAGCGGGCGGGACGGCTCCGGGGAGGCCTCCGCCGCCCCGGCGGAGGAGGTGGCCGAGGAGATCCGGGCCGCGGGCGGACAGGCGGTGGCGCACCTCGGTGACGTGGCCGACTTCGAGCAGGCGCGGGAACTCGTCGGCCTGGCGGTCTCCCGCTTCGGCAAGCTCGACGTCCTGGTCAACAACGCGGGCATCCTGCGCGACCGGATGGTCTTCTCGATGTCGGAGGAGGAATGGGACTCGGTGATCCGGGTCCACCTCAAGGGCCACTTCAACACCACCCACTTCGCGTCCGCGCACTGGCGGGAGCGGTCGAAGGCGGCGGGCGGCCCGGTGTACGGCCGGATCGTCAACACCTCCTCCGAGGCCTTCCTCGGCGGCTCGGCCGGCCAGCCGAACTACGCGGCGGCCAAGGGCGGCATCGTCGGCCTGACCACCTCGACGGCCCTGGCGCTGGCCAAGTACGGGGTGACGGCCAACGCCATCTGCCCGCGCGCCCGCACCCGGATGACCGAGGACGTCTTCGCGGGCTTCCAGGTCCCGGAGGAGGGCAAGCTGGACGCCCTCGCCCCCGAACACGTCGCCCCGCTGGTCGGCTACCTGGCCTCGCCGGCCTCGGCGAGGGCCAACGGGCAACTGTTCGTGGTGCACGGCGGGATCGTGGTCGTGATGGACCGGCCGCGGGTGGCCGCCAAGTTCGACACCACCAAGGAGGCCTTCTCCTACGAGGAGCTCGACGAGGTCCTCACCCCGCACTACGACTCCCGCCCGGCCGAGGAGACCTTCGCGGCGACCGAAGTACTGGGCCTCAAGCACGGCTGACCGCCACGGAGCGAGGAGGGGGGGGGGGGGGGGGGGGGGGGGGGCGGGCGCGGCGGCCGCCCCCCCCCCCCCCCCCCCCGCCCCGCCCCCCCCCCCCCACACCCCACC
>NZ_JANFAK020000021.1:95-75086 GCF_024721315.2 Streptomyces sp. Isolate_45 | reverse complement strand
GCAGTCTTCAAGTGGTCCGGCAACGGCACCACCTGGCACAAGGTCGGCGGCCCCGCCTCCTTCATCGCGGGCCGGTAACCGACTCACTCCAAGTGGCCCACCGGAGCTGTCCTCCGTCACGAGGGTTCCGGTGGGCCGCTTCCAGTTCGTCGAGGCACGGTGACCATCGCCGGCAGGGCGTCGTCGAAGTCTGGTTCCGGCGGCCCGGTGTCCACTTCCCCCACGTCGTCCTGTCCGATGAACTGCCGGTGTGGTTCTACGTCCCGTCCAAAGCCCGGCGTGGACCGCCTTCGGCCGGGCGCACCAGAAGTCGCACCGGTGGTGGGAGGTCAAGGAGCGGGCGGTGTTCGGTCTGCACCAGTGGTCGGGCACACCAGGGCGGGCCTGATTGTGATGACGAGCACCATATGAAGCCGACCTGGGTACTTCTACGTTGCGGCCACACCGGACGCCCCCGTAGACCCCCTGGAAGTGGTGCCGAGTTGGCGGCGAGGCGGTCGAGCTCGACGGTGCCGGGCCGCACGACGGCCACTGCCAAGGACGAGGTGTGGCGCTCCTCAGTCTTCTCGGAGGATACTGACTTCGGCGCTTCAGGGTGAGGCTGGGTTGTCGAGGGTGAGGCCGGTTCCGGCTATGAAGCCGTCGAGGGTGTGGGGCCGGTATTGAAGGCGTTTGAGGCGGTTGCGGACGAGGGTTTCGAGGCGGTCGAGGGCCATGACGGCGAGGTTGGCGAGGCTGCGTTTGACGTGGGCCCATACCCACTCGACGGGGTTGAGGTCGGGTGAGTAGGCGGGCAGGAGGAACACCGTCAGCCACTCCCGCTCGGCTGCGAGGCCCTGCATTCTGCGGGAGACGTGGGTGTTCAGGCGGTCCCAGACCAGCACGATCGGGGCCCTGACCAGCTGGTGGACTCCGTCGAGGAGTGCGATGAAGTCCCGCTCGCTCATGCTGCGGCGTGCGCTCTTGCCCGCTGGATGGGTCCGCAGACGGTGACACAGCCGGGTCCTCGAACCCGGTCGCATCGCGATCAGCCCGGCCACCGACAGCCGGCCCGAGCGTCGTCCGCTGACCGTCACGACCGGGGTCATCCCTCGCCGGCCCCAGGTCCGTCCCCGGGGCGGCCTGCGGGTGAAGCCGGCTTCGTCCTCGAAACAGACATAGCCTCCGCAGGCCGCCCTCGCCCTTTTACCTCCGCCCAGGTCGCCTCCTTCCACACGGCGACGGCCTGCTCGTCGCGTTCGGCGACCCGCCGGGCGGGGACCTGCGGACTGAAGCCCAGCCGGTGCATCAACCGGGTGGCACCCGAGACGCTGTAGGCGATGTGGAACTTCCGGCCGATCAGCGTGGCCACCCTCGACGCGGTCCACACCTGGTCCTCCACCCAACCGTGCGCGGCCGGCCCCTGCTCCAGATACGCGGCCAGTATCTCCAGAGACCGCGGAGACAGACGGCACCGCGACCCGCCCGGACCGCGGGAGGCCAGGGCTTCAACGCCACCGTCCCGCCACAACTGATGCCACTGGTAGGCCGACTTCACGCTCACCCTCAGCCGCCCTGCAACCTCCGACGGCTTGATCTGCTGTTCAAACAGTTCCGCCGCCTGCATCCGTACAGACTCCCGACGCTGACGACCCGTAGGCGTCAACCCACCCCCATCTGCATATCTCACACACCACGGATACAGCCACCCACCCACACCCGTCAGGGACTCCACACATATTCACCCCGACGAGCCGAAGTCAGTAAGGGCTGCCCCGTAGCTGTGGTCGCGAACAGCCGCAGCCATGTCAGGCGGTCGGCTTCCTCCAGAGATGCCGCTCGTCGAGGGTCCCGAACCGTACTTCTCCGCGATCAAGGTCGACGAGGATGGGCCAGCAGTCCAGCAGCATGTGTCTGTCATTCCGCGAAGCCAGGTACTGCACGGAGTTGTAGGGCACGATCAGCAGCCGACCACTCTCGCGGGCTCGCTCTGCGTCGACGGCAAGAGGCGGCTCGTCCGCCCGCCGGCTGCGCGCGAGGAACGCCACGGCGAGCTGCAGGGCTTCGTCCTGCTGCATCATGCATCTCCAGTTCGTTGGCTCGATGAAACGCACCCCATTGATCCTGGGATGATCTTCGCGTGGCTGGTGTGATCACGGCGGCGGAGCCATCTTGGATAGTCGCGAAACGATGGAGGAGGCAGGCCTGGACGTGGTCGCCGTCGCTCCGCTGGGCGAGCGGATCCACCCCATCACTGGCCGGCAAGTGTCTTACACGGCCTGCGAGGTGGCCGGTGGGACCGCGCATGTGGCAGACGTCGATGAAATCGCCGAGGTCGCGTGGGTGAGCCTGGTGGAAATCCCGCGGTACATCCCGTACGGACTCTTCAAGCCGGTCCAGCGATACCTGGACGCCGCCCTACGATCTTGACTACGGCTACCAGGGCGAGCTTGCCTCGGGCCCCGCAGCAGCAGTCCATGCGCGGCGTCCTCTCCAGACGGCCCACGCGTCGGTGGGATGTAGGCCGGAGGCGACTGGACAGGAGAAGCCGTTGTCACTTGCCTCCGAATTTTCTCGGCTTGACCCCATGTCGCTCTCAACGCTGCGAAGTCAGCACGGGAGTCAGCGTCGCACCCGCAAAACAGGCGGAACCCTGCAATTCCGGCGGGGGCTCCCCACTCACCTCCGGAGTGGTCCGATGGGTCCGGTTCGGGCCGTGTGGTGGTGCCGCACATTCAGATGGGGTTGATTGTGATGGCACGCCACATATCTCGCCGACCTGCGGACTTCTACGTTGTGCCCACACCCGACGTCCCCGCAGACACCCTGGAAGTGGTTCACATGGCCTCCCCCGGAACCGTCCCGCAGGCTCCATCCGGAATCCGGCGGATCGTCGCCGCCAGTCTCGTCGGGACCACCGTCGAGTGGTACGACAACTCATCCGACCAGAGCTACCACCTGCAGCTTTCCCGCGCACAGCATGTCTGAACCAGCACCAAACCAGCACGGGATCCGAAGTGGGCCGCTCGCCCTTCGTCCCGACACCACAACGGCGTCTCCGCCAAGGGCATCGGCAACGCGGTATCCGTCACGCTCTGTGCACCACAAACCGGAGAGCCCTTGAGGAGGCATCACCCGGCCCGGGATGAGAAGCCCTGGACCGCGGGGAGCACGGCAAACCTCCCGGGCCATCCTGTTCCTGCGCGCCCTCGACCTTCACCGCCGGGGCAGCGAAGAAGGTCCACGGCAACCTCCAGCTCCTGATGGAGCTGATGGTCGGCACCAACGGGTCGGTCCCCGACGAGGAGGTCGAGCACGCCTGGCAGACCCTCTTCCTCCTTGTCCCCGTCGTCTCGACCACGTTCTCCTCCGTCGGCAGCATGTTCGCCCGCCTCTGCCGGGAGTCGATCGGCTGGGTGCTCGTCGACGAGGCCGGACAAGCCACCCCACAGGCCGCCGCCGGCGCGCTGTGGCGCGCCCGCCGTGCCGTTCTGGTCGGCGATCCGCTCCAGCTCGAACCCGTCGTCACCATGCCCAACGGCCCTGCAGCTCCGACTGTTGCGCGCCTACGGTGTCGACGAGCACTGGCTGCCCGCCGACCCTTCTCTTAATATCGCTGGGCGAAATATCGCCATGCATCGAACATGGCGGCCTCCAGGGAGTCATATTGGAACCCGTCCTCCATGAAGGAAATCTTCAAGTGCCAAAGCAACCCCTGCAGTTGGTACGCTTCGCCATTTGTGATCGACTGGGCAACACGGGACGGGCTATTCCGATAGATGTGCCGCAACTGCTGTACGGCATCCCATAGTCGGGTAGGGTCGCCGGGCGGCACAAGGGTTTTAATCCGTCGCAATTTAATGCTATCGCCAGAGAATACCGTGAAATCATCGGCACTATTGGGGCCGAAATATCGAAGGCAGCCATCTAGCGGACAGCAGCCGGCCTTGAGTAGGGCGAGACGAGCCATGCCTGCATCAACCTGAATTCGATGGCCACTTGGTGGCAGCTCTCGCGATTCAGGCTGAATCAAATCCGACATGAGCGAAAACTCGGCCGCATCCAAGAAGGTAATCGCGCGAGAATGTTCGAGTGCGGTAGGTGAGCTGCCGGGATCAAGTTCCCTGTAGGTCGCGCGAATGAGACGGATGGCTCCATCATCAAATTCAAAGAGCCCCCTCTCATAGAGTTTCTCGGGGACCTCTCCTGACATTCTGGTGTGCGCCTCGCTATGCAACTGTCTCTTCCTGGCTGGTCTTATTTTGAAATCACTGTGGCGGCAGTGCAGAAGAGGCCGTACGCCAGCGCCATGAGAGTAAGGTTGAAGAACAGTGCAGCTACGGCTCGACTAGGCCGCTCGGATACAGTGACAATCGTCACCGAGAAAAGCAAAAGGCCGAACACGACGCCGGCTGTCAAGGCCAGAGTGCCAACCTTTGCGGTGGTAGAAATTGGACCATCATTTCGCAGGGCGAAGATTAACCCCAGGATCACCCCCTGGACGGTCACTGCAAGCTTGGCCCCTCCACTGAAAGCGTGGGACATCTCGAAAGCCGTATTCCCTGGCTGGGCCTGGGTGGTGCCGACTTGAGGCTGGGCGGGAGCATCGAGGTATCGCCAGATGCTTGACATTAGAAGGAGTGTCGCCGTGAACAATGCGAGCGCGAAGGTGGACCACACGAGCGGCTTTTCACCTTTCAGCTGAAATAGAATCATTCCAGCCGTAAATGCGGTGGCTGCGAATAGTCCGATAATAATTTGCAAGAGTAGTCGAAGCGGCACTGGCTATCCTCTGGCAGGGGCGTTCAGTCATTGTAGGCACCCGGCAGGCTATTCGGCTTGATCTGAATGGGTGATTCGGACGGGTGGGCCGGCTGTCGAATTGTCTACACCGACTCCAGCTGGCAAACGGATCGCCAGCTGGAAACGCCACAGAACGGCGAGCTCAGCCACCTTCGCTCGCGCATGGCGGCTATCCCTCCGAGGTGTCCAGGGACAATAGGGACAGCAGGGAGACGGGGGTGTCGGTCAGAGCGGCCCGGAGGGCCACAAGGACGCCAGCCGCGCCAGTGGCCAGGTCAGCCGAGAACCGCAGCAGCTGAGGACCTGGAACAAGCAGCGCACCCGAGTCATGGACGGTATGCCAAGCGAGCCGTGCAGCTTGGGCCGTCACTACGTCTCGCGACGCGCCGAGCTCAGCCAGGGCAACAACCAGCCCTGCTCTGCCCTGCAGCAGGCCGGGCTCTCGGACGAAAAGAGTGGTACAAGCCAACCTGGTACCGGCTACAAGCGCCGCAAGTTCTGAGTCCTCATCGCCAGCTGCCGCTAGGTAGGCATGGGCCACTAGGGCAACTCCTGCGCTCCCCGCGCCCAGGTAGACAAGGTAGCGGTCCCCCAACCGTCGCACATGGACGGTGCCATCCGGACGCGTGACGCACCGCGCCACATCCCTGGCAAGAGCCAAGCGGGCAGCACGCAACCAGTACGCGTCTCCGGTCGTGCGGTGCAGCGCGAGATGTAGCAACGCAGGGCCACTCATACCGCGCAGTAGACCCGCCTCATCTGGCGGGGTTGACAGGTCGCTAGCCAGGCGTTCACCGATCTGTAAGGCCTTCGCCACATCACCCAACCTAAGCCGGACCAGCCCCACACCGGCTACTCCGGTGGCCAACCCTTTTGCTGAACTGGGCGGCTCGGAGGCACGGTCGAGCAGCTCTCGGGCTTCCTCCCGGAAACCAAGATCAGCCAATACGGCGGCGGTGCCGTGTAGTCCGTGGAACAGCCCACCGCCGGTCGCCGGGTCGGCACGTCGGGCGGCTGCGAGCAGCCACTCTGTATAGGCCTCGGGAACTGGTTCACCAACATGGTGCAAGGCTCCGAGAACACCCGCCGCGCCGTGCGCCAAGGTGTGGCCCCCGTAGCTAAACGCTTCAGGGGGGCCGGGAAACAGCTGATCCGCGCGGTCGGGAGTGGCGGCAGCGTGCACACCAGCCACCAGGGCATGGCGCAGTGCCAACCAGTCAGGGCGGGCGCATCGACCGTCCAGCCATCCCGCATCGTCGGCGGGAATGCCAAACAGGGCTCGAACGGTGTCTTCGTCGGCGTCAGGTGCGGGCATCTGTTCCTGCGCCGGCAGTGGGAACCGGTCCTGAGCCAAGCGGGTGAGGGTCCCCGCCTTGCCCGGGTGCCGGTCGCGCAACTCGGTCACCGGCATCAGCATCGACAGTTTCAGCATGTCCAGCGCATAGAGGTCGGCTTGGGCACCGGAGAGGTGCGCGGGTGGGATGAGCCCAGCTGCACCGACACGAGGAGCGGCCTCGTCTTCGAGATCAGCGGCGTATTCAAAGTCGACTAGAGCAACGGAGCCGTCCGGACGGACGATGATGTTGCCAGGGTGCAGGTCTCCGAACGCCATGCCTCGGGCGTGCACAGCGGCCAGGGCCTCGCCAACACGGCCGACGACATCGTCCACCCAGCTCGCATAGTCGGCAAGGTCCTGCCTGGTGTGCCCAACATGGATCAATGGGTTACGCGCGATGACAGCTTGAAACAGCGATTCGCCCTCGATGTATTCCTCGGCCAGGTACAAGTGCCCCCACACTTGATGCAGCCCAAATACCTGGGGCACGCACGGCAGCCCCGCGAGGCGGCGCAGCGTTGCATACTCGCGCCGCAGTCGAGCGGGTGCGTCCGCGCCGAACCGATCCAGTCCACTATGTTGCCGGCCCTCACGCAGGACCAGGCGGTCGCCTGTGTGGGGGTCGTCGGCCAGGTAAACGCCACCGGCATTGGTGAAGTGCAGTGCCTCACGTACGGCGTAGGGTGGCCCGGACTCGGTGGCAGTCTCACGAGCGACCAAGTGCGGGACAAGCACGGTGGGCAATATAATCGTAGGCGGGACACGGAATACTGGCCGCCTCTCATCGGGTTCAAGCGCCCCGGATGATCCCCCCAGTACCGGCACCGGGACGCCGTCCGGGCCAGGGCGGTATTGAAGGCGAAAGGCGCCGTAGCGTACGTGGACTGGGCTGTCTCCGATTCGCAGGTCGCTGAGGATATTCGGGCCGCGTCGACCAGCCAGTGCCGCGGACAGCTCTGCGACGAGTTCACAGAACTGATCCTCATCTCCCGGATAGACTGTGACGAACTTGCCGCTGGTAGCCCGCGGGGCGTGCGTGGCGGACATCAGCCGCAGCATGTCCTCACTCCGCAAGTACTTGAACTGAGCGCCCGCGGCGAAACAGATATCGGCGGAGATGGCCAGTGTATTCGCCGCCTCTTCGGGCACAGCAGAGATGTGAATCTTCCATCCCTGGCCGGGCAATCGGTGACCCTGGGGAGCCAGAAGGGTCCAAATGCCTTGCGGCAGGCGGTACCAGCCGTCAGGCGTGGGGGCGACGGCAGGCGAGAAACGGGTGGCCATGTCAGCCATCCGGTACGGGGCCTCGTAATAGCGTCGGTCCGCCAGGCAGTAGAGGTGGGTGGTCTGGATGTCGGCCATCGGGCTACTCCTCCTCGTATATCAGTCCCTCATGAGGCCGATACGAGCGTCGGAATATATGCAGCCCGCCCGGCGCCCAGCCGGACGAGACTGCCGCTCAGCAAGGAGCATGGCCTGACCGGAGACTCTGACAGCATGCCGCCAGTGGCACTGAGACGCTCCGGTCGCGGCCTCTGACAACGGCCGGCGCTCGACTGGCGAGGGTGGTAAAGGCGCCACGCAGGGGCCCGAAGGCTTGATACATACCAGCCGGCCGGGCCCACGGGAACATCACTCGTGGGATGTGATGACGACGCTGTATGCGCTGAAGCAACCGCCAGCCGGTACTTCGCTTGCGCCGGGCAGGTTCTGCCGCTCCAGAATCTGGTTCAGCGAGTGGGCGACGGCCCTTTCCGCCAGCTGCTTGACAGCCTCGTACTCGGGAGTGTCAAGCGAGCCGGGCGTCTTCGACGTTCCACTGTCCGACATTCGTGTCCTCCTGTGTGCGTGCGGTCTGCTATTTTCTGCAGCTGTCCGCAGTTTCCTGCAGTCAACCTTGCGCAATTTATAACGATAAGGCCCAAGTGGGCGGGTGTGCTCTCAGACAACCGCCATTCGGACCACGCAACCACTCTTCCTGAGGACGTCAGGAAGTACCTCCTGAAGGGGAGGCAGGTCCCACTCCCCTACTCGGCGGTGCACCAAAGTCCACTGCCCACGGGTACGGCGTGCCAGCAGGGCCTTCGCTCAATAGGTGGCGGTGGCACAGCTGGCATCCCCGCCACCCAGCTCACCCGGGCTGCGGAGCGGTCTCGTACGAGACGGTCCCTCCTGGACAGTCCTCTTGCCAGCCCGATCAGCGCTGCGCGCTCGCAGTCGTCGTCGGCCAGGCCCCAGCCGAGCCCCGTCGAGAAAGGGCCGGTTGACGGATATCCAGCCCTCCCCCGCCAGGGCACGGTTACGGGCCACGGCCACGCCTGCGTGGACCGGGTTCCGCACCACCCCCGTGCCCGGCGGCCACTCCTCGAACCCCACCTCACCGGGCCCGTCGGCCACCACGATCCATAACTTCTCAGCTGGCCCCACGCAGCCGTCCGCTGCGCTGTTGAGGATCGTGCTGCTCCGTGCCTGGTGGGGGCCGCGGTCAGCAGTTGATCTCTTTCCTGTTCCACCAGATGGTGCTGCTACCTTCGTACCACCAGTACGCTCCGAGGTTTTTCGTTCCTGCCGGCAAGGCTCCGCGGAAGCGGACCGACGGTGTGGAGCCGGCGTAGAAGGAGCGGTTCCACTCGAAGGTCGGGCTCAGCCCGATGCGGCCCCCGTTGGCACGGAAGTAGACCAGGCGGGTCTTCCAGCCCCAGGCGGTGATGGGAATCAGGAACTTCGTGGTGGCTCCGGTGGCGCAGTTCACGTCGTAGATCGACACATTGCCCGTCTGGGACAGGAGCGTGATCGGTGGTGCGGGTACCTCTTCCACGTCGCCTGCGACCAGCTGCACGTCAAGCCCCTCCAGGGGCGCAGCGGTGAGCAGGTCACTGATGGCAAGGTCGTCCGTCGTGGACATCCCTGACCTCCTTGGTTGCCTGTTTGTCCGGCCGTCGACGACGACTGGCCGGTGCCCGGCCGCGGGCGGGTGAGAATGTGGGAAACCGGCTGCTCGCGGCGTGCAGCTCCGCCCCTGGCCTGCCGCTGTCAGCTCCCTGCCTGAGCGCATGAACCCGGCCGACAGGGCGCGCGATGCGGCCCCTTGCAGGACGGGTTCGTGGCGAAGATACGCAGGTAGAGCAGCGAAGGCGCCCTTCTCACGGACTGCACGGTGAGCGCGCCCAGCCCTCTGTATGTAGCGTCCTCCCACGACGACCGCGCCGCCACCCAGACCGTCGCACCTACGCAGGGCCAGGGTGTGATGACGAACTGACCACATACGCGGCGCCGCTGGTAGGAGCACGGTGCGTGCGCGGAGTGCAGGGCCCTTCCCTCCCCGTCAGCCACCCACCCCGCGCCATACCCGACCCCAACCCGGTGGGCACTGTGTCAGCGCGTGCGCAAACCGGACGAACAGAGCGGGACATCGCCCAGTGGCACGGACTCCCACGCTGCCGCCCCCCCCCCTCCGGCGCGCCACCCTGCCGGCAGCAGCGCGCCCACCACGGCGATCACCACCACGGCCAGCGCCAGCGCCTCCAGCGGCACGGGACCGTACGCACCGACGCCCCCTGTACTCGGGCGTTGCCCCGCCACAGTGAGACAGGGCACGCCTACCGTCCGGGTCTGACAGCCACCGCCATTGTCTGTGCCGGCCGGTAGGGTCCCGAGCATGTGGGCTCTCGACATCAACCACCGCGGCCGCCGTCACCTCCTCGACGACCGCCTTCGCGCCACAACCGCCCTCGACCACGCGCACGGCGAGGCACTGGGCATGCCGGACGTCACCGCGTACCTAAGCCTCATCCATGCGCTGGCAGTCCTCCGGCATCCTCCACGACCACCACGGCGGGCCCACGCGCCACCGCCGATCTGAAATTTCTCGCCCAAGTACGCCTGGAAACAGGTTTTCTGACTGATCGACCTGCTCAACGAGACTACGAAATGGAACACTTAACCGAACGGTGATCCCAGGACGAGGGTGATCCACCGGCGCCCGGGGGCGCGTCGAACCGGAGGAACACGAGTGCCGCAGACAGACACACGCCTTGTCCAGACCGCCGTCATCGGTGGCCAGGACTCGGAAGTGCCCGTCATCCTCCCCGAAGAACCGCACAACCTGGACGAGTTCCGACGTGAGTTCGGCACCGACCGCTTCTGGTGCGGCACGCTCCTCGGCGGCTGCGGCGAGAAGCTCATGACCAAGCGGTACGAGACCAAGGTCTGCCACTTCTCCCACTATCCGGATCGTGACGGGATCCGCGCGGTGTGCCATCGCTCGGACAACGGTGAGGACAGCGCCGACCACCTTTTCATCCGCTTGCACGTGAAGGACTGGCTGGCCGGCCAAGGTCACGCCGCGCAGTCCGACCTGCGCAGCCTCGGACACGGACCGGGCGATGCCGTGGACTTCTGGCTGCGTGCCACGGGGCAGCACCTGCGGTTCGTCCTCCGGCCGCAGGACTACCACAGCTGGCGCATGGCGGCCGACAGCCTCGGCGCGAGGGAGGGGCACGTCGACTGGGTCTTCAGGCCCGAGGGCGCGGTCGCACGGGAGATGGTCGCCCGCCAGGGCTACGCGCTGCGCGTGCGCTGCGAGACCGCCGGAGCCGACCGCCGCGTCCTCATAGGCACCGCGACCGAGGACGGCCAGGTGTCCTGGGAGCCCCTCGAACAATGCCAGATGACCCGCGACGGCCTGGTGACTCCGGCCCTCGAAGGGCTGCGGGCCGGCGGGCACGTACGTCGAGGCGGCATGCGCAACCATCCGCTTCCGGCGGTTCTTCCTCTGCACGGCGCGCGGATCGTCTTCGCCGTGGACCCCACCGCGAAGCGCCCTGAGGATGCCGAGCTCGCGGTCGAGGGACGGTACCTGGTCCCCGGATTCGTCAAGCCGGCCGGAAGCCGCATCATCCGCGCCTCCCTCTCCCTGCCCGACGAAGTCCCCTCCCCCACCGAGCAGTACGTCTACCAGCTCTCCGGCCTGGTGAAGCTGCTGATCACTGATCCCGTCGCGGCCGACGCTCCCTCGTGGGCCGTCCGCGCGGACAGCCTCACGCAGCTCCAGGGCCTCGACGCCGAACGCACCGGCCTGTGGCGCCCGAGCGTCGCTCTGAAGGAGGAAACCGCTCCAGCACCGCAGGTACGCCAGGTCGAGCCCGAGAGCCACCCTTCCCCACCCGAACGAGGCAGGGTGGCTGCCACGCTCCGGCGGGAGCTGAAGCGGGTGGCTGCCGAGCGCACCACCACCACGTGGTCGAAACTCTCGAGCCGCATCGACCTCGACCTCGCACATCTGCCGGACCCCAAGCGCCGCGACCTCCTGGTGGAGGTGGACAGGCCTCTCGAACCCGGCCGACCTCTCCTGTCCGTCCTGGTCCTCGCGCCGTCCGGACGCGGCCTGCCCTACCTGGGCACCGTGCTGCGGCTGCTGGGAGCGCCCGCTCCGGCCTCAGAGACGGCCCTGCAACGCTGGAGCGCGGTCGAGATCAAGCGGGCGCAGGACGCGTACGGCCGCCCGCCGGCTCCCGCGCCGGCTTCGACACCCGCCTTGCGGACTCCACCCGCGCGTCAGGAGAAGCCTGCAACCACCGACGCCGCAGACCTCCCGGACCTGCGAGCCGCATCCCAGCAGATCGGTGAACTGCGGCAGAAGCTGGCAGAGGCAGCCGCCATCGCACCCAAGGCGAGTCCACGCCGCGCGGAACGCCTGGGGAAGGCCGTCAAGCAGGCCCGGGCTCACCTCGCGGGCTACGAAGCCGCTCGCCTCCACGGTCGTGTTCTCCGCCCGTGGCTCAGAGCGAGCCACCCGATCCTGGATGAACTCACCCGCCTCATCGGTCACCCCGTCGCGTCTCCGCAGCCCGCCGCCGCAGGGAGATCCAGCGTCCTCGCCGAGGCTCCGCCGAAGGCGCGCGAGTCCAAGCCGGCACACGGGCTGGCCAAACCGCCCCGCCCTGACACCCCGAAGCCCCGCAGCACGGAGGAAATCGACGCCATCGCCTCGCGCTTCGAGGAGGCGAGACGAGCCGGGGACCTCGCGGAGGCGATGGTGCTCCAACAGCACGCGGGGCGCATCGGCGACCAGCAGCTCTCGGCAGAGGACAAGCAGCGCGTCCGGCGACTGAGTACGACGATGACGAAATGGATCCGCCCCCGGGCCTCCGAGGCGGCTCAGATCGCGCTGCGCGCGGTGCTGCAGGGCCTCACTGGTCCGGAATCCTCCAACGACCCGCTCGACCTTCGCAGCGGCCTGGCGCACGCCAAGATCCTCAGGCGCCGTTGCCGCGGAAGCCTGCCCGAGGACATCCAGGCCCTGTTCGATGCTCTGCAGGAGAAGTCGAGCAGTACCGCCGCATCCCAGGATTCCGACGAGGCCCCCGCGCATCAGGAGCGGAACCCCGCCCAGACCGAGGCACTGGAGGAGTTCGAGTGGCTCCGCGACGAGATCCGCGTCGCTCAGTCCGCCGATGACCTGCCTGCCGTACAGGCTGCCCGACAGCTGGCCGGACCGTTGTACGCCCGGAAGCTGTCCCAGGCGGATCGCGAGCAGTACACGCCCTTCATGCGTGAGGTGAAGGCCTGGTGCGGCGAGCGGGTCCCGCAGAGACAGGTGGATCCGTCGCTCCGAAGGATTCGGGAGCTGCTCACGGGACTGGCGGGGCACCGAAAGGACGGAGCCGTCGACGAAGTCCGCCTCGCTCTCGACGAGATCGCCCGGCTCCGTGGCGGTCTGGCCGAGGGGCTGCCCTCGCCGGAAACGACGGCGGTGAACCGCTGGCACAGCCGACTCAAGCAGCGGGAGGTCTCCCGCCGTGAGCGTTCCAGGCAGAAGCCCGGACCGGGGCCGCGCACACCCCTCGGAAAGGCAGAGGGTCCGGCCATGCCCCGGCAGGCTGATCGACTCCCGGCAGAGTCCGTCGACAAGCTGGCCGGCGCCGCCCGGAAGGTCCTCATCGACACGGCCCGCAGCGGCGGCAAGGTTCTCACCTGGGGAGACCTGCGCATCAGGATGGGCGGTGCGCTCCCGCACCTGCACCCGGACGACCAGGGGGAACTGCTGGTGGCCGTGGACCACGAGACCCCTGCCGGAGATCCGCTGCTGTCCACCTTGATCGCCAGCACGGACGCCTCTCTCCACTGGATCTACCGGCATGTCCGTTTCAGCCTGGGCCGCGAGCGGATCCCCGACGCGGAGTTGGAGGCCCACTGGGCCACCGAGGTCCTGCGACTTCGTCAGCGGTGGCGTCATCGGTAGCCGGGCGACCCACTCGGTTCCGGTGGTCTGTACGAGAGGGGGTGAAGTCTGTGGGGTGGGGCTTGGTAGGGGTGGCTCCGAGCTCCGACTATGCCTCAAAGCCTTCCACGATCCTGGCTGGCCAGCACCCGGTACCGGAGCTGGTGTTTCGATCGCGAACTTGTGAAGGAACCCCCAGCGGACAGCATCAGGGCCGCCCAGGAAGAACGCAGCAAGCGGCGACGCAGTACCTGCCCCCTCCCTCGATTCGCCGTGCTCAGCAAGTTCGAGCCCCGTTCGACGGCAGACCAAACGTCAGGCTCAGCTCCGAGCCGCGCTCCACACGGTGGTCCCTCGCGCCCCCCAATGTCAGTGGGGCGGGATACCGTCCTCATCACGCTGAGGTGAGGGGAGAACCATGGCGAGGAACGCCCGGGCCGAGCAGCTACGAGAGTACGGCCGGTCCGTGCTGGAGGGAGCCCGGTCAAAGCAAGTCCTGCACATGGCACGGCAGGTGAACGCCGTGTCGTACACCAGCGCGCGGCAGTACGTCGGCCGCTCGCTCTTCGAGTTGCTGCAGAACGGCTACGACGCGCATCCGAGGGACCGCCGCGACGGACGGGTCCACGTCCTGCTGGACGAGGCGGAGGGCGAGTGGGGGACGTTGTACGTCGCCAACGGCGGCGCGCCCTTCACCTGGCACAACGTCGAGCGGGTCTGCGAGCTCGCGCACAGTTCGAAGGAGGTCGGCGAGGGCATCGGGAACAAGGGCGTCGGGTTCCGCAGCATCCTGCTGATCAGCGACGCGCCCGAGATCTACAGCGCAGACCCCGACAGCCCGCTCGGCCCGGAACTGGACGGGTACTGCTTCCGCTTCGCGCAGAAGGCCGACGTGGAGGAGTTCCTCGCCGGTGAGGACAATGCCCACGAGGTGGCTGCCGAGTATCCGCCGCTCCAGGCACCCCTGCCGCTGGACGAGGTGCCCGCGACCTGCCGGCAGCTCGCCGCCCAGGGGTACGTGACCGTCGTCCGGCTGCCCTTGCTGGGCGAGGCCGCCCGGGCCGAGATCCGGCTGCGGATGCGCGAGCTCGCGGGGGCGAAGGTACCCGTGATGCTGTTCCTCGACCGGCTCGCTGGCCTGACGCTGGAACGGCGGGCCGCCAGCGGCGAGGCGGGCGAGCTGGACGACCGCCATGAGGCGGACCAGCCGCACGAGCCGCACGAGCGCTACGAGCTGACCCGCTCCGAGGAGCGCTTCGCGGTGACGCAGGACGGCACCGGGCACGGACTCCCCGTCTCCTTCGCGACCGTGGACCTGGGACCGTCCGGCACCTTTCTCGTAGCCCGGGGCATCGTGGAGAAGGAACGGCTGAACAGCACACTCGCCGAGGCCGTGGATTCCAGGCTCCTCGACGACACCTGGCAGGAGTGGAAGCGGCCCGCCGTCGTCGAGGTCGCGCTCCCGCTGCCCACCCAGCGCCGACCGCGACGCGGGCAGATCTACACCTTCCTGCCGATGGCCGAGGACCAGGCCGCACCGTTCCCGGGGCACGCGAACGCCCCGTTCTTCACCACGTTCGACCGGACCGGGCTTCCCTCCGACAACCCCCTCAACGTCCTGCTGCTCGACGCGGTCGCCGAGACCTGTCTGGCGGCCGCCGCGGTACTGCGTACCGTGCCCGAGCCGTCCATGCGGCAACTGGCCGCGGACCTGGTGAGCTGGGAGAGCGAGAAGGGCTCGCCTGGGCGGCTCCGCGCCGCGGCTCTGCGCGTGCACGGGAGGGAACTCGCCGACGTACCGCTCGTGCCCGTCCTCGCTGTGGATGGCGCCCCACCGGAGGCGGGCTGGGCCCCGCCCCGTGGCGCGGTCCTGTGGCCGGACCTCGACCCGACCGTCCTCACGGCACGCCGTGCTCACGAGGCCGGGATCGTGGTGGCGGACCCCGAGATCGGTGGCGACCGGCTGAAACGGCTGGCCACCCTGTGCAAGGCCCTCGCGTGCCCGTTGGAGCCGGGCCCGGAGATCCTCGCCGAGTACGTGGAACGGATCGCCGGGGGCCTGCCCCTCCCCCAGTCCGGTGAGGCCCCCGAGCAGTGGAGCGCGCTGTACGAGGACCTGGCCGCCCTCTTCGAGGACAGCGGGCACGTCCTGCACGGCAGGCAGTTGCTGCTCGCGGAGGACTGCACACTGCGGCACACCAACCGTCCCGCCGACGGGGCGGGCACGAGTACACGTACGGGCACACGTCCGCAGGGCAAGTCGAGCGGGCAGGGTGCCCGCCGCGAGGCGTTCTTCCAGCCGGTGCGCACGGAGGCGACCCAGACCGAGGCCCCGTCCCTTCCCGCCCTGCTCGGCAAGCGGTTGTTCGCTCTCCACCCGGGGCTGATCTGGAAGGACCGCAGCGAGCGTGCGCGCGGGCGGGCCGCCCGCGCCTTCCTCGAGCAGGAGGGGCTCGTCCGGCCGTACGACACGAGGGGCCTCCTGGAGCACGTACGGCAGGCACTCGGCGCGAGCAGCGATCTCCGACTGCGGCTCCAGACCCTGCGGTTCGTCTTCCGGCTGTGGCAGCCGCGGTGCTCGCTGGGCGGGACGGAGATCTCCTCGCTCGGACTGTACGTACCGTCGGCGGACGGCCGGCTGATCATGGCGAGGGGCGCCGTCTTCGGCCGGGGCTGGGGCCGCGCGTCCGTCGGTGAGGACCTGGCGGCGGTGGTCGGTGCCGGACAGGACGTGTCGAAGAGCCTCAAGGAGATCGCCGGACGCCTCCTCGCCGCGCCCGAGGAGTTCGCCAAGCGGGGCGAGAGCACCTCCGAGGAATGGCGGGCGTTCCTGCTGGAGGCCGGGGTGGCCGACGGGCTGATCCCGGTCACGTCCCCCGACGCCTCGAGCTGGGTGTACCAAGGCCGCGAGCTCACCGCTCGGCAGCTGGTCCGCATGGCGAAAGTGTCTCCCGAGGTGCAGGAGCAGTGGGAGCCGTACGTCCGCTGGTCCTATGCCTACTACCCCCGGACGCCGTACCGGGGGACCCCCGCCTGGCAGCTCCCCGGCCAGGACGTCGTCGGCCGCCTGGGACAGGAGGCCCGGCTGGCGTATGCACGGCTCGTCCTGCACGGCCTGGCCAGCTGGAACGACGCGTGGTTCGCCAGCGTCTGGACCAGTGCCGGCAGCCAGAGTTCCCGTGACACGGAACGAGTCCCGACACCGCTGGGCGCCTTCGTCCGGGAGCAGCCGTGGCTCCCGGTGCGTGGCCGCGACCGGGCCGTCCGGTTCGTCCGGCCGGCCGATGCCTGGCACTGCCCGCCCGGGCTGGAGGATGAGCCCTCGTACGCGCCGACCGTCGACCACAGGCTCCGCCACCTCCTGGAACGCGGGAGGGCGGGCGACCGCCTGCGGGAGATGCGGCTGCCGACTTGGGACGACCCCCGGGACAGCGACCGCATCATCGCCGCGCTGGGACGGCTCGCGGCGGAGGACGCGCTGGGGGCCGAGGACCGGCCCGCCGCGCAGCGCGTCAACGAACGCGCCTGGAGGTACCTCGTACAGCGATCCAGTCCCGCACTGCCCGCAGGCGCCAGTCTCCTCGCCGAGTCCGAGGACCGGCTGATCGGCATACCGCTGTCCGCCCTGGACGGCGGGGAGAGCGCTGGTGACGGAGATGGCGACGGCGGGACCGTGCTCTACGTCAGCGGTGAACGCGACGGCCTCACGGCCCTCCTGGTACGGGAGATGGCGCTCCCCCTGCTCACCCTGCCCGGTGTCTCGGCGGAGGCCGCCGAGCTGCTGGCGGCCGAACACCCCGCCACCGTCCGGCACACCGACGACCTGATGTTCACGGTGACCGTGGACGGCGCACGGGTGGACCCCGCGGCCATGGGAGAACCACTGGTCCAGCAGCTGCCCTGGCTCACGCTGGCCGTGGGCGTCCTCTCCGACCACCTGGCGCGCGGCCCCCGGGCGAGCGAGGCCGAGCTGAGCGAGCTGACGTCCCTGGTCCGGAGCGTACGTCTGCACCGCTACCGCTCCTGGGACATCGAGCTCGACGGCCGGCCCGTGACGTTGCCGGGCCGCCTCGGCGGAGTGCTGCCGCTGCCCGATCCGAAGCATCCGCTCGTCCTCGCTCCGGCAGGCGAGCCGGGCTGGCCCGAGGTCCCCCGCATCATGGTGGCGGTCGCCGAGCTGCTGGGACGGCGGGAGTTCGGCGACCGGCTGCGCATCGCCGCTCACCAGCTCGCCTCCCGCCACGCCGACCTGCGCGACCCTGGCCAGGAGGAGCTCGCCGACGCCCTGGAAGTCACGGTCAACCAGGTCGAGGAGACGAGCCGCCGGATCGACGGGGCCATCGGCGTGGTCCTGGAGCGCAGCCGGCCCTTCCTCGTCCACCTGCTCGGCACGGAGGCGGCGAACGCTCTGTTCCTGCCGCCGCCGGGCGACACCCGGGAGTTCCGGGCACACCTCGAGGAGCATGCAGACGAGCTCCCGGTACCCGTATCCGAGTTCATCGCCAGGGCCCGCGCCGCCCGCGGTACGGACGAACTGCGGCGCGACCTGGGCATCGGATTCGCCGAGCTGAACGACACCCTGCGCGCGATGGTCCCGCCCCTGGAACCGGTCAGCCACGCCGACGAGCACGAGGAGGCGCTCCGCACATACCTGGACCTACGCAAGAAGAACCTCGTCAACCGGCTGCGCTGGGCGGTGCTGGAGGACTTCGACGCGCGCCGTCCGATGCCCGACTGGCCCTCGGTCAGGGCCCTGGACTGGATCACCGCGCCGGAGGCCTGGGCGTACACCGTGGACACGGCCGACACGGAGAGCCTGGAGGCGCACGTGGAGGAGCAGCTGGCGCTGCGCCTGGGCCGCCCCGTGCCGGCGCCCCGGTCGGGCGAACGCCTGCCCGCCCGCGACCAGGTACGCGGCGCGAACCTCCGTACGATCACCGGCCTGGCCGCCGAACTCGCGGTCCTGGTCAGGGCGGCCGGACACCCGTTGCCCGCAGCCCTGACCGGAGCCGAGCCCGCCGAGGAGGTCACCGCGCGGCTGGAAGCCGCGGGCGCCCTGGACTTCCGACCCCTGTCACCCACCGACGTCGTCGGCTGGCTGGCGGCGCTCGGCCAGTGGCCCGACGGGATGGCGGCGGCGACGGATCCCGACGAGCACGGGCTGTCCGAGGCCGACCTGGACCGGGTGCGCAACGCGGCGGAACACGAGCGCCGCGAACGGGAGCGCCAACGGCGGTCGATCTCCGTCGGCGGCCGCGCCTTCGACGTGTACTCCGGCGACTTCACCGCCCTCACCCGCGAACTGGACCGGGTCTTGAAGAGCGGATCGGCGCCGGGCATCACCGCCGCCGGCCCGCTCCGCTTCACGGACCCCCGTCCTCGGACCGCGCGCACCGAGGCCACCGGTCGCACGCGCGGGTGGCGGTACGGGGGCAGCACGGACAGCGGGCTGACCACGGCCCAGCGGGAGGCCATCGGTTACGTGGGCGAGTGGTACGCGTACCAGTTCCTGTGCGCGCGCTACCCGGACCGCATGGACGAGACCGGCTGGGTATCGGGCAACCGTCGCAAAGCCTTCCCCGGCCCGTCCGGCGACGACGGCCTCGGCTTCGACTTCCGGGTCGGCTCCGGCAGCCGGCCCTACCTGTACGAGGTGAAGGCGACCGGGGGCGAAGGCGGCCGCTTCGAGCTGGGAGAGAGCGAGGTCCGCGCGGCCCGCCAACACGCAGGCAACGACCGCTGGCGCCTCCTGGTGGTCACCCACGTGCTCACCCCGCGCAAGGTGGCCATCCAGATGCTCCCCAACCCCTACGGAAAGCGCGGACGGGGCCGCTATCGCGAGGAGGGCGGGGCACTGCGCTTCTCTTACCTGCTGTGATCTTGACGTTTAACCCCGGCGCGAGATGGGTCGGGGCTAAACGTCAAGTCAGCTTGACTCTGTCAGGCGCCGGAGGGGCCCCGGCCGGCACCTGACCTTGTATCGGTGTCAGACCCTCTCGTGGAGGTGGACAACCTCCTCGTCAGGACTCCCAACCGGCGGCGTGGGATCCTTCGGCGCAACGCTCTCTGCGACCACCCTGCGCAGTCTCGTGATTTTGGGCCCCCAGAACTCCCGCGTGAGGCTGACGATTCGCTTCACTACCGGTGGCCCGATGACCGCTGCGCCGATGCCGAGCATTGTGGCTTGCACACCGTTCTCCGCGATCGCAGAGATGATGGTGCTGATGATCTGCACTGAGACTCCATGTCGATGAGCAGGCGCGTCGATGCCTGCTCCGAGATCAGGCAGCCAGCGCCCAGAAATGTGCTGGGGTATCGAGTTGGAGATCCAGCTGAGGCCCACGAGGGACCTTGGGAGCGGCCATCCGTAGGACCCCGCAGGGCGATGCCTCATGCGGCGTTGTGTGGTCGCCAAGTTCGTAGCCGCACCGGCCGAGAAGACCCTCCAGGTACCGCCGAGTCTGCTCACGGAGGCTCGCGACCACCCTGACAAAGTGGCGAAGGTCGTCATCCGACAGCTGCCCAATGAGGTGTGCGAGCCGACTGGGCCCGAAGGCTGGCGGCTTATCACCCTGGTGGAACGCACGAAGGAACTCACTCTGGGGCAACAGGGGGTCGACCGTCGGGGACGATGTTCCACTTCGTTTGAAAGCGGCCCCACTCGAAGCGTGGCTGACTCCGATCGTTCCACAGGTAGGGGGCTCGCCCGTGCCCGGGAGTCCTACCCGCCCCAACATGCAATGCTCTGGTCAACGAATGCCGTTGGCAGCTGGCGCGGCACACTGCTCGGCGCTCCTATCTGAGCGCAGGCAGGATCGGTGCCAGGTCAAGCTCCCTGGCGACGGCCCGCAGAAACTGCTTTCGCGGCTTGCCATTCACCATCTCGTCGAAGGCACGGCCGGCCCAGAGCACGCACATGGCTGCGGTCACCGCCACCGTGGAAGCAGACGTTCTCGGAGTGCTGCGAAGGCTGACCGGTTCAGTCGACACTTCGATGAAGGCGAATGCGCCAACTGTGCTGGGATGCGCATAGCCGCACAGGTACCTATAGACAGAGTAGAGCTCCCTCCTGGGGTCGATCTCGTCGCACTGCGCTTGGAACCTACGGAAGATCTCGCTCTCGTCGGTCTTACCGAAGGGCTGATTCTTGATCATGTCAATGAGATCCTGGGGTGGAGAGAATGCCTTCTCCAGGTCTACCGCTGAGGCCCGGTTCACCCTGTCGCCCTCGGCGAAGACCCCCAGTGCTCCGGCATCACCCTTCTGAGACAGCCAGTGGAGACTGATCATGGTTTCGAACATGGTGCGAAGCAAGATATGCGCCTCGTGGGCGTAGCCGGCATCGGCGAGTTGGAAGGCGGACGCGGCGAGGCGGTGTACTTCCGCGCACCACCCGTGTCCTATGAGCACGGGACGGTATCTCCGTTGCTTCGTCTCGATCGGTCCAGCTGCTTGGTAGTGGGTGATCATCTTCTCGGTCATCTCGCGGTACCGCTGCGGACAGACGCTGCTCACGTGCCGACCCCCTCCGGAGGAGGGCACCCTATCCGGCCGCATAGCCCCGATGGGATGGTCTTCCAGAACGAAAAGGGCCTGCACAAACAGGCCACGGTGCACTAGCGTCCAGCCATGTCGTTTCGTTCACGGCGCCTGGAGGCGCTTTTCGGCGGCCCGCTCAGTGAGTCGACCTACGAGCAGATCGCCAGCCTGGTCGGTGTGGAAGAAGCAGCTGAGGCCGAGGACCTCGACTACAAGCAACAACTTGCCGCTGCCGACCCCAAAGGCAAGGAAGAACTGGCCAAGGACGTATGCGCCTTCGCAAACCACATCGGTGGTGTCCTGGTCGTCGGCCTCGCGGAGGCTCGGGGAGTCCCCTCGAAGGCAATGGACATCGATCTCTCAGACGCCCACCTGCGCCACTTGGAGCAAGTCGTTGGGAGCAGCACGGCCCCCGCCGTTCGCTACGAGACCTATCAGCTCCACAATCCAGCGGACCATGGCCGCGGCTTCCTCATCATCGCAGTGCCGCGCAGCCCCCAAGGTCCTCATGCCGTCATCACGCCGCCGACGAAGCCGACCGAGAAGGCACTGCGCTACCCCCGCCGTTCCGGAAGTCGGACCAACTGGCTGACCGAGACCGACATCGCCACCGCCTACCACCAACGCTTCACCGCGTCCGCCAGCCGCGCCAGTCGGCTCCAAGACGTCGAGCGAGAGGGGCTCGCAGCGCTGCCGGCCAGCAACCAACCCCAACTCCTCGTCACAGTCACACCCGAGGTGCCCGGAGACATGACGATTACCCGGGAGACCTACAACCGCTACCAGCGGGACCTGATTGCGGCCTCCCCCTACCTCGGTGACGGCGACTCCTTCTTCTCTCGCGTTCTGGTCGGGTCACGCCGCCTGATCGCTACGAGCGGCCAGCCCGACGGTTACGGCTACCAGCACTGCGAACTGCACCGGGACGGCTCCGGCATATGGGCTTACGGCATCGGTGCCGGCGCCGCCACAGCCGACAACGAGGAGTTCCATTTCGCCAACCTCGACGCAGTCGTCTACGAACTGCTCTCAGCGCTGGCGTTCCTGGGAGCACACGCCCGAGATCGGTCCGGCGCCACCGGCACCACCCTGGTGAAGGCAGCACTCGTGGAAGCACCTCATACGCACCCCCACGGGCCGCCCCGACCCCAGCTCGCACCGCTACTGCCTTTTCGTATCGACCAAACGGACATCCATGGTTCGCGGCGCTCCCAGTTGAGCATCCGAATGTGCCCATACGCCGACGCTGAGGCCGTCGCCCTGGTGGACGATCTTGCCGACGCCGGTGTCCCACTCGTCCAGACCGCGGCCCACATCGCAAACGAACTCGTCCAGGCATTCGGCATCGTCGAGGCCGCACCCATCACGCACGACGGAAGCATCAACGCAGCTGCCTGGACGACGTACTACAAAGCCAGAATCGGATCTTGGGCCGAAGCACGCCAGATTCAATTCATCCCCCAGGATGGGGAAGCGTCTTCCCGCAGCTGAAAGGGTCCGAGCCGCGCGGTACACAACGGCTGCCCTGTCATCAGCCAGTCCGCCGGGTGAAGGCACGCGGTTCGAAGCCCATTGGCGGCAGACGGTGTCCACTGGGGGGCAGTCGGCCACCGTCACGGGGTGCCACGCCAAGGCCCTGCCGGTGCAGTCGGCGGTGCCCGCTGTCTGCCCAGCCCCCATGGCATCCGACGTCGGTCACGTCCCTCCACGCCCACCATCACCGCAGCCGGCTCCGACTGGGCAGCGGCCCTCGACGCCGAGCGCTACCTCTCCGCCCTGAGCGACAACAGCGCGGACGTCAACACATGCAGGTCAATACCTGACTGAGGCTGGCCCCCACCTCCGGGTGGGGGCCAGCGTTCAACGTTTCCACCGACGTCCAGGCCAGTCTCTTCCACGTGGCCTCCCACCACCCTGGACAGTAAAGCCGATGGCCAGTCGTGGGAGGCACCCAGCAGGACTGGACCTCGGCGCCGTCACTCGATCGGCGAAAGCTGCGCCGTGGCGCTCGGGCGTAGGACAGGCTGGTGCGGTACGCATTCGGCATCCGAGGCAGGAGCTCACGAGCGTGTCCGCGAGTGTTACAGCGCATGACCAGGTATCCCTTCCCACGGCACTCGACGTGCCATTGGGCCCTCTGGCGGGAATGGACGTACCGCTGTGGCGGACGGCGAGCGGCTCGGTGCTCCATCTGTCGGCAGAGTGCGGGGCGTTCCGCGTTCCTCCGCAGCGGGCTGCCGTCAGCCTGCGGGTGCCGGATCGTGGAAGCATGGCCGACGTTTCGGAGCCCGGGGGGTGCCGGCGTTGCCCCAACCCGTTCCCCGACTACTACACGCAGGCCCGTCGTCTGATCTCAGGCATGGAGGAACTGGCGACGCTGGCCGGCCGGCTCGATTCCGGGCATGACCTGGAGGCGTATTGCAACGTCCTCACTTTCGGGATGTTCGGACCGGGAGCGAGCAATGCGGGGGACATCCACCGCCTCCTTCGGAAGCCGCACTCGGCACTGGGGGCCGCTCGTGATCGGCTGGCGGAACGCCATGCCGACGCCTACCGCAGCGGGAAGGCCCAAGAAGAGCTGCTCCTGATCGGGACGGCCGCGCTCCTCGACTCCGACTTCCGACGCCGTCGGCCCGGGAAGTTCCGGCTCCCCTGGCAGGAGACCTGGGAAGAGATCTGCGAGAAAGCCCTGGACAAGCAGGACGGCAAGGACACCTTCTCGGGCACGGCACGCTACGGCTACCAGTCCGGCTTCGACCAGTGGTGCGAGAAGTGGCTCCATGCCCTGATGCGTCTCACTCCCGCCGAGCAGAACAACCACGCCTCTCCGGTAGCGGCACGATGGGCGCGTGCATACGACACCCTGGAACGGGCGATGAAGCGCGACCTGCAGGATGAACCGTGGGTGGTCAGGCTGGCCGATCAACTGCACCACGCGGGGCGCGGGCTGGTGACCGGCATCGCTGCTTCCATGGCCGAGCCGGTGGTCGTGGCCTACGACGGACGCGAGGTAATCGATCTTCCGTGGCCGGCCCAGTACCTCCTCTGGGCCCAATATCCAGGCGGTACCCGGCAGGCGGGCTCCAGCCGACACCGCCTGACGGCAGTCCCCCGGCTCTTCACCCTCCTCGACAGTCTCTCGCGCCGCTCCCTGCGAGTGATCGGCGACACCGAATGGCACGACTCGCCCGCCGTGTACCAAGAAGCCATCGACAACGTCCCCAAGGCCGCGTTCTCGCCCGACGCCCACTGCTGGTGGAACACCCAAGCAGCTGGGCGGCTCCCCCACCTCCTGTCCATGGCACGCGCAGGCGCCGCCTCCGCACAACAGCAGGCACAGCGCGCCCAGGCACCTTGGCGGTAGGGCGACCACAGCCTCGGGCCCAGCTGGCGAGTGCAAGACATGGATCACTCCCAGAAGTTCCCATCACGCCAGCTTCTCCGCCTGGGGAGCACCAGGACCAAGATCCGGACCAGTTCCGGACAATCCCTCGCCGTGGAGCTGCGCCAACTACCTCCCCCCTGGTCAGCGTGGGTGCATCTGCTGTACCACCAGCGGACGAAGAACCTGTTGACGACCCACTCGCCTGAAGGGCGTCCTGGCCCGTTCAACGAATAGGCGCGGCAGCCGGTGGGCCGAGCTGCGGTCAACGGCCACATCTGGAGCTCCCCAAACCGCGCCCGCGAGCACCCGCTGAACACGTCCCAAGGCATGGAGCCCTGCCGACGCGACCGCCGCGGCTCCAGCACGGCGTCTTGTTGACTGCCTACAACCTCGCAGGCCGACCTCCGCCGCGGGCCAGCTGCGGCCTTCGGGCCTGAAGGGAGGAGTCGAACCGGCCCTGTCCGGGGCAGCCGAACGGTTCTCGACCGGTACCTCTGCGTGAGGCACCTCTGCCACGAGGAGCCGTCCGACTCTCCCTCCCGGCATCTAACTACTCGTCAGTAGAGTCAGCAAAGTGTCAGCATTCGTTCGACTAGACCTGACCACACCCTGATCCACATGAGACTCGACGTCAAGATCAAAATGCCACTGCCGAGATCATGTCGACTCCCGCCGGGCCCTCAGAAGCGGAACGATGCGAGCGGCCACGTGCAGCCCGCACTCTGGATGACATTAGCGCTGTTCAGCGCGTTCTACCCCTGGGCTTCAAGCGAGTTGGAGGAAGTTCCGGGGCAGGAATCGGAGCGCCATCGTAGCCCTTGACCTCGCCGTAGCGGGTGCCGTTCGTCCAGTCTTCGCGGAAGCCTGCGATATCCTCTTGGGACCGTCCGATCCAGTTCTAGAACCATTGGATTGTTCGATATTTCCGCAGGTCAGAGCGTTACAGCTCCCTCAAAGTCAGCAAAAGTCAGCATCGGAGCGACCCAGTCACGGGCGCGATCAGGGGGATTCATTTCTCCCGGAACTGGATCGGAGCGGGGCTCCGCCACCTCGTCCCGCCTACATCGGCGACCTCCCCGTCCAGTACGGGCCAGCTGGCCGCGACTGGGACATCTCCGTCGACTCCACCATCGTGCGAGCACACCAGCACATGGCCGGCGCCCGCACCGATCCGCCGCCGGAACCCGCCTCAAAGGGGCCGAGCCACCTGCGCGGTCAGGTGCGGCCGGCCGGGGCGTAGGGCCGCTGGATGTCCTCCGGGTAGGCCGTGTGCAGCACGGCCTCCTCGTAGGTGATGGTGCCTGCCGCTACGAGGGCGTTGATGCTGGTTTCAAGGGTCTGCATGCCGTCGCGGTGGCCGGTCGCGATCATGTTGCGGAGCTGGCGGCTCTTGCCCTCGCGGATCAGGTTGCGGACCGCCGACGTGCCTACCAGTACCTCGAAGGCGGGCGCCCGACCCCCGCCGGTCTTGGGGATGAGCGTCTGGTTGAGGATGCCGACCAGGGTGTGCGCCAATTGGAGGCGGATCTGCGGCTGTTGCTGGGCCGGGAACACGTCGACGATGCGGTCCAGCGTCTGCGACGTGTCGTTGGTGTGCAGGGTGGCGAACACCAGGTGCCCGGTCTCGGCGATGGTCAGGGCCGCAGAGATGCTCTCCGGGTCGCGCATCTCGCCGAGGAGCAGGACGTCGGGATCCTCGCGCAGGGCCGCGCGCAGCGCGGCGGGGAACGAGTCGGTGTCGGTGCCGACCTCGCGCTGGTTGACCGCCGAGCGCTTGTGCTGGTGCAGGTACTCGATCGGGTCCTCGATGGTGAGGATGTGCACCGGCCGGTGCGTGTTGACGTGGTCGAGGAGCGCCGCCAGGCTCGTCGACTTCCCCGACCCGGTCGGCCCGGTGACCAGTACAAACCCGCGTGGCTTGTCCGCCCACCCGATGACGACCGGGGGGAGCCCGAGCTGCTCGGACGACGGCACGTTGAACGGGATGATCCGCAGCGCCAGCGCCGACGCGCCGCGCTGCACGAAGGCGTTGCCGCGCAACCTGGCCTGCTCCCCCCAGCTGAATGCGAAGTCGACCTGCTTCTCCTGGCGGAACCGTTCCGTGAGGTCCGTGCCCAGCACCCCGGTCACCAGACGGTCGACCTCCGGCTCGGTCAGTGCGGGCCCCTCGACCGGTCGCAGGGCGCCGTCGACACGGAGGAACGGCGCCGATCCGGTGGTGAGCAGCAGGTCGCTGCCGCCCCGCGCCCACAGGTCACCGAGCAGGTGGTCGATGATTGCGGAACTCGGCCCGGGCATGGTGGTCTCCAAGGTGGTGTGCTTACTCATGGCAGGACCGTCCACTGCTTGACGGTGCTGGTGTGGCCGTCGAAGGACACGGCGGCCCGGACGAGCGGGCCGGACAGCAGGTCGATCCGGGTGCCGCCGAGGTACTCGGTCGCGCCGCCGCTCCCGGCGGTGACGGTGTAGGTCACGGTCAGCCCGGCCAGCTGGGAGGCGTTGGTCAGGCCACACGGGGCCAGGTCGACCCGGTCGGCCACCGGGCCGTTCGAGCCGAGACGGACCGGCAGGTCGAGTGCGTTGTCGACGCCGGTGCAGGTGCTGCCGGGGAAGTCCACCGACAGCTTCAACGCCTTCGCGTCGCCGTCCTCGTGGTGGGTCACCTGCAGGACGACGTGGTCGAGCGGTCCGGTCGTGGCCGGTGCCGGCTGCGCGTAGCCGCCGAGCGTGAGGGATGCCTGGCCGCCGCCGGGGATGGTGGCGTCCGTGACGTCGACGGGCGCGCCGGGGGCCGGGGGCGTGAACCCGGCGATCGCAGTGACCGACGCCGGTTTCGCGCTCACGGCCGGATAGGTCGTGAACAGCACTGGCTCCGGTGGGATTCCGATCGCCGGGCGGAGGTATCCGGTGGCCGTGTTGATGCCGAGTTCGATGGTCCGGGCGATGATGCCGCGGGTGACGACCTGCGCGCTGACCTGGCTCATCGACAGGTCGACGGCGGCGGTTGGCGCGTAGACGGTGCCGTTGATCACCAGGCGGCTGTGACGGGTGGCTGTGTCGGCGTCGTCGGTCGACTTCAGCACCGCGCAGCGGTTGCCCTCGGTGAGGCAGCCGGACAGGGCTCTGATGGCCGGGGCTCGGAACACGATGTCGAGTTCGACGCCGTCGAGTTGGGCGGTGGCGTCCGTACTGCCCGTGCCCAGCCTCGCCTCGTAGTCGGCAGCAAGCTTGGCCAGCTGGTCGCCCTTCGTGATCCCGCAGGCGCCGAGGTCGACCAGGTCGACGCCGAGTGCCCTTTCGTGGGTGGTCAGGGCGTGGTTCGCGTCGCAGGCGGTACCGGTGCCGGAGACGGTCAGCGCGGTGGTGGGTGGCTTCGTGGGTGCGGGCGGTGCGGGCGGCGCGGGCGGCTCCGTCGGCACGGGCGGTGCCGGGGTGGTGTCGTCGGCCTGGTGCGATACGCGCAGCACGACCTTGTCGATCACTGTCCCCGCCGGCAGGGGCAGCATCGCGAATGCTCCGAGCTGGATCGACGCCGACGGGGTGGCGGCGGCGAGCGTCGCGGTCGAGGTGGTGGTGTCGATCGCTCGCGCGTGCGTCGGGTTGAGGAACGCCGCGGCGGTGGGCGTCGCGTTGCTGGTCGCCTTGGTGGGCCGTACCGAGAACGGGGATCGGTAGGCCAGTTCCAGGGTGACGCCGTCGAGCTGGGCGGTGGCGCTGGTGCTGCCGGCGCCGAGGGTGGCCGTGTAGGTCACGACCAGACCGGTCAGCTGGGCGGGGTCGGTCAGCCCGCAGGTGGCGACCAGGTCCAAGGTGTCGGTGGCCAGGGCGTCCTTGTGCGTGGCGAGCTTCTGCGGGGTGGTGCAGGAGCGGGGTATGCCGGGCCCGGTCAGAGTGACCGAAACCGTCGGCGGCGGCCCTCCGGTCGCCCCGGGGTCGTCGCGATGCGCTACGTGCAGCAGGGCTCCGTCCAGGAGCGAGCCGGGCGCCACCGCTGGGCTGTCGTAACCGCCGAGGGCGATGGTGGCGGTCGGCGTGGTGACAGGGTCGAGTGTGGCGCGGGCCGTGTCGGCGCCGTCGATCGCCTTGGCGTTGGCCGCGCGGCTGAACGTCGTCGACTCCGCGCTCGTCGCCGGCCGGGGCTGCGGCGGGTCGTAGACGATTTCGAGCCACATGCCATCCAGGGAATGGGCGCCAGTGGTGCCGCCCGTGTTCAGCCCGGCGGCGTAGGTCGCGGTCAGGCCGGACAGCTGTGCTGGGTCGGTGATGCCGCATGCCTTCAGGTCGACGCGGTCGTCGCCCAGGCCGGCCCGCGCGGTGAGCGGCAGGTTGGTACAACTGCCACCGCCGCCCGCGGGGGTGACGTTGATCCTGGGCGCCGCGGCGTCGCCGGTCTCCTGATGGGCCACCCGCAGCACGGCGGAGTGGATCGTCGACCCCGGCGGCAGGGGCGGCTGGCCGAACCCTGCCAGGGTGATCGACGCGGACGGGGCCGCCTTGGTCAGGTCGGCCTTGGCCACCAACGCTGTCGGCTGCTCGCCGATCTCCAGGGCGTTGTCGGGATCGGTGCCGGTAGCGGTGAACCCGATCGATGCGATCACGGCGGTCGGCTTGAACGTGGTCGGCGTGCGGTAGGCGACCTCCAGCCAGATGCCGTCCAGGCGTTCCGTGGCGGTGGTGCCGTCGGTGTCCAGGGTGGCGGCGTACGTCACTGTCAGGCCGGTGAGCCGAGCCGGGTCGGTGAGCCCACACGCACCCAGCAGGTCGATCGGGGGATCCACGGCGAGTGCCGTGTGCCGGGGCAGGTCGTCGGTGCGGCAGGTGTCTGCGCCCACAGCGGTGGTGACCTTCACCGCGCCGGGGGCGGTCAGGTCGCCCTCGTCCCCGTGGCTGATACGCAACTTCACGCTGGTGATGACCGAGCCGGGCGGCACCTGCGGGGTGAAGCCGGCGAACTGCATCGAGGCCGACCGACGATTCGTCGCGTCGAGGACGGTGTCGGCCGTGCAGCTCGTGGTGCCCGTCGGCTGGGGACACCCGGGCAGGGTCGGCCGTTCGCCACTGGTCAGGGCATGGCCCGGGTTGGCGAAGCCGGTGTTCGTGACCACCGCTGTCGGCTTCAGTGCGTGGGACGGCTTCGGCGACTGGACCCCGAACACCGCGACCTGCTGCGCGTCCGGGGTCACCGGGGCGCACAGTTCCGCGTGTCCACGGTTGACCTGGAATTGGCTGCCGCCGCCCATCATGACCTGGACGCCTTCAGGCCGCGTCTTGTCGCAACCGCCCGGGTTGGGGACGGTCGGGCGGGACGGGGCTCCGGGATCCCAGCCTGCCTGGGTGCCACCGACCACGCTGACCGTGGGGTCGTCGACTGTCCAGACGGCGGCGCCGCCGGTGAAGGTGAAGTCGAAGTAGTAGATCCCCGGCTGCAGCCACACGACGACGTTGGGGCAATCGCCACCGGTGAGGCGGGTGAGGGCGCGGGCGTCGTCGTAGTAGCCGGGCTGCAACCGCACCAGCCAGGAACCGGGGCCGGGGCACGCGGGCGCCGTCTGCCGGACCGGTACGGCCGTGGCGGGCGGGGTGTAGTCCGGGTCGGCGCCCACGACCGCGTCGGCGGGAGCCGACGGGGTGTCGTTGGCGCAGTCGTGCACGTACGGCGCCTGGGTCGGGGGCAGCTGGGGCTGTGACACGGCGCTGGAGCAGTCGCCGACGGCCGACACGTCGCCCGACACCACCATCGAGGCGCCTGCGCCGGTGGTGATGTTCGAGTGGGAGAACACGCTGCCCTGCACGCGCAGGCCGCGCGTGCTCACGTTGATGCCGTCCTTCTCCGCCCGGCCCAGGCTGCGCAGCGCGTCCTGCGGTTGGGTCGCGCGCGTGGCTGCAGGAGACGCCTTGAGGGGGTCGCAGTGGACGATCATCTGCCGGCCGTTGATCGGCGGGGCGGTGTAGTCGGCGCACGGGTTGCCCTGCGAGAAGTTCTTGATCGCGAGCTGCGTGGCACCATCCGCGCTGTAGTCCCGCTTGCCCTGGTCTGCGTACACCTTCGCGGCCTTCAGTCCCGCACCGGCGAAGGACAGGACCGACACGGCGACCAGGCTGAAGACGACGATGAAGGCCAGCGCGAGGATCAGTGTCGCGCCCTGTTCGTCGCCGCGCAGGCGGCGCGGACTCAGACGATGCGGACTCAGGCGCCGCGGGTTCAGTCGGCGGACATTCAGGCGGCCGTTCATGACGCGCTCGATCGTCGGACGGCGGTGAGGGCCGTCGGGGGCGCGGCGGGGTTGCTCTGCACGGTCAGCGTTACCTCCATGGGCGAGGTGCACGGGGTCTCGGCACCGCAGCTCAGAGTCACGGGATGGGTCGATGGGGTGTTGTCGAACCGGCCCAGCAAGGTGGTGACGACGGCTCCGTCGGTGCACTTCACCCGGTTGAGGGCGCCGGTCGGCTGGTCGTAGGTGTAGACGACGTCGGTGCCGGGCCGGCTCAGGTGGACGATCACGTCGTCAACGCCGCATGCGGGGTCGGTCGTGACCTTCTCTGCGCTGTGCACGTCGCCGTAGAAGTAGCGGTTGAGGGTGCCCGCCGCGCTGGTGGCGGCCACCCGCTTCTCGGTGCCCGCCATGAACCGCAGCCCGAGGATGATCGCCTGGGGCAGCAGGGCCCCGATGATGCCCAGGATGACGATCGTGACCAGCAGCTCCGTCAGGGTGAACCCCGACTCCGAGCTCCTGCTTGACTGTTGCTTCGTCATGACAGCATCGACTCCCGCTTGACCACCTCAAGGGTCACGTCCCTGACGGGGCGCGGGCCGGCCGAACGCACGGTGAGAGTCACCTTCTGCACTCCCGTATCGGCCGTCGGGCAGGCCTGGCCGAACGCACCCACCCCGTCCCAGTACTCGACCTCGACGGTCACGGTGTACCCAGCCGGCGGCGTCGAAGTCTCGTAGCCACTGGCGCAGGACACGTACGGATCGCTGACGACCCTCTCTGCGGCACTGCGGATGACGGAGTCGGCGCTGGTCAGCTTCTGCTGCGTGACCGAGCTGATGAGCGCGGTACCCATACCCCCGAGGATGGCCGCGAAGGCGACGCCCATGAGCACCACGGCAACGAGAACCTCGATCAGAGTCTCGCCCTCTTCGCCGCGGCGGCGCTGCGGGCCGCGTGCCGGGCGGCGTGCCGGGCCGGTCACTGGACGCTGACCTGGTTGAAGACGCCGTAGATCGCCGAGAGGAGAGCGACGGCGACGAACCCCACGACGACCCCGACCATGACCACCATGGCCGGCTCGAACAGGCTGGTCAGCCGCTTGAGTTTGTGCTGCAGTTCCTTCTCGTAGAAGTCGGACACGTTCTCGAGCTGGTCGTCGAGGGTTCCGGTCTCCTCCCCCACGCGCATCATCTGGGTGACCGCCCCGGGGAACAGCTTGGTGCGGGCGATCGGCCGGGACATGCCGCCGCCTTCGAGCATCTCCGTCCGGGCCGTCCCGATGGACCGTTCGTACACCCGGTTGTTGGCGCCCGAACTCGCCAGGCTGAGCGCCTCCGGAATGGGCACGCCGGCCTTGATCATCGAGGTCAGGATGCGGCAGAACCGTTCGATGACCATGTACCGGACCACGTCGCCGACCACAGGCATGGCCAGCAGGAAGCGGTCACGCAGTACCCGTCCGCGCTCGGTCCGCAAGCCGGCGATCAGTGCCGCGACGAGCACGACGAGCGCCCCGGCGATGACCGGATACCAGGCCGTGACGAAGTCGGTGAAGCCAAGCAAGATCCGGGTCGGCAGCGGCAGTTCCGCGTTGAAGGACTCGAAGAACACCTTGAAACGGGGCAGCACGAACAGGACCAGGACGAGGACGACGGCTAGGGCCAGCCCCATCACCAGGCCCGGATAGGTCAGGGCGGAGCGGATGCTGCGCCGGGCCTCGACGTCGCGCTCGATGTAGCGACCCAACTGGGCCATCACCACGTCGAGTTCACCGGTCGCCTCTGCCGAGCGGAGAACGGCGATGTAAAACGGTGGGAGCGCCTTCGCGTGGGTGGCCATCGCGCTGGCGAAGCTCTCGCCGAACCGCAGCGAGTCCATGACGTCGACGAGCACCGTGCCCAGCTTCTTGTCCTTGGTCTCGGCGCGGATGATCTCCAGGGCGTCCAGGATGGGCACTCCGGCCTTGATGAAGGCGGCCATCTGGCGGGAGAAGTTGCTCAGTTCGACCAGGTCGACCTTTGCCGCGGTGAGTTCGAGCTGCAGCAGGTTGCGGCCCTCGGCCTTGACGGACTGCACGTCGTAGCCCTGCCGGGTCAGGCTGTCGGTCACGCCGTCGATGCTGGAGCCCTTGAGTACACCGGTGGCCCGCTTCCCGTCCGGGCCGACCGCGACGTACTTGAAGGTGGCCATGCCGGTGTTCTCCTGGGTTCCAGTGTCAGAGGTTCGCGTTGTCAGTCTTTGGACGGGGCATCCAGCGGGCCGGGCACTAGACCACGTACACGCTGGACATGATCTCGGCGATGGTCGTGACCCCTTCCTCCACCAGACGGACGCCTCCGTCCAGGAGGCTGTCCATGTGCTCCTTGCGGGCGGTCCTGCGCAGGCTGTCGATCGACGCGTTCTCGACGAGCAGCCGCTTGACCGCGTCGCTCATCACGAGCAGTTCGAAGACGCCGATCCGGTCCTGATAGCCGGTCCGGGAGCAGAAGTTGCAGCCCCGGCCCTGCCAGAACTCGGCGTCGGTCGACCCGCCGGCCTTTGCGAAGAAGGCCAGTTCGTCCACGCCCGGCCGGTAGGGCTCGCGGCACTGGTCGCAGATCCGGCGCACCAGTCGCTGGCTGACCACCCCGGAGACCGTGGAGGTGATCAGGAACGGCTCGATGCCCATGTCGGCGAACCGGTGCAGCGCGGAGCAGGCGTCGCCGGCGTGGATGGACGACAGGACGAAGTGGCCGGTGAGAGCGGACTCGACCGCGATCCGCGCCGTCTCGGCGTCCCGGATCTCGCCGATCAGGATCACGTCGGGGTCCTGCCGGAGGATCGAGCGCAGCCCGGTCGCGAAGGAGATGCCCGCCTGGTCGTTGATCTGGATCTGGTTGACCGACGGGAACACGTACTCCACCGGGTCTTCGATGGTGGTGATGTTGCGCTCGCTCTGGTTCAGTTCGCCGAGCGTGGCGTACAGGGTGGTCGTCTTGCCGCTGCCGGTCGGTCCGGCGCAGGCGACCATGCCGTACGGGGAGCGCAGCAGGGAGGAGAACCGTTCGTAGGTCGCGTCGGGCATGCCGAGCTCGGCCAGCCGGAACAGTGTGCGGTTCCGGTCGAGCAGCCGCAGCACCGCCTTCTCGCCCCAGATGGTGGGGGTGGTCGCGACCCGGATGTCGACCGACTTGCCGTCGATCTCGGTGGCTATCTGCCCGTCTTGCGGGCGCCGCCGGTCGACGATGTTCATGTTGGCCATGATCTTGATCCGGCTGACCACGGAGGGGCCCATGTTCTCCGGCAGGCTCAGCACGTCGTGCAGCGCGCCGTCGATGCGGTACCGGACCCGGACCCGGTCGGCGTGCGGTTCGATGTGGATGTCCGAGGCCCGGTCGCGCAGGCCCTGGGTCAGCATGAGGTTGACCAGGTGCACGACCGGCGCGTCCTCGCTCACCACCCTGGCGCCGGAGTTGGCGTTTCGGCCGGTCTCGGTCGCCTCGAAGGCCTCGACCAGGCTGCCTGCGCCGGCCAGCGCCCGGTAGGCGCTGTCGATCGAGCGCCTGATGTCCGACGGAGCCGCGATCGCCAACTGCACCCGGTCCGGCGCGACGGCCCGGCCGACCTCGTCGAGCACGCGCGGGTCTCCGGGGTCGCCCGCCGCGATCAGCAGCGTGCCGTCGGAGCGCCGCACGGCGACGACGCCCAGCGAGCGGGCCAGCGCCTCCGGCACTCGGGCGGCCGCCTCGGGATCGGGTTCACTCTGGCGCAGGTCGGCGACCGGGACGTCGAGTTGAACCGACAGCGCCTCGATCAGTGACCGCTCGTCGACCATGCCGAGTTCGACCAGCAGGGCACCGAGCCGCTTGCCCGAGGCCGACTGCTGCAGGAGCGCCTCGTCCACCTGCGCCGGGGTGAGCAGCCCGCGCTGCTGCATCAGTTCCCCGATGCGCGGCCGATCCTGGCCTGCGGGCGAGGACTGCGCAGCGGCGGACGCCGCGTCCGGGGCGGGTTCGTCAGCCGGGGCCGGGGACGGCGCCGAGCCCTGCGCCCCATCGGGCAGGGTGTGTTCCTCGCCCGCGGGACTTGTCGTCGCCGCCCGGCGCCGGAGGAAACGGCCATTCGCCAAGGAACCCACCCCTTTCATGCATCCAGAACAGCGGCCGAGTCATCCGCGGCGAGCACATCGCATCAGTTGTCAGTCGCTGATTAGTCAGCGGCACACTACAGCACACCATCGCGTCACCTCGGAGCCCCCTCGGTGGGTTCTCCCCTTGTAAGTCCATCACCCGCTAAGTAGTCTACCGCTGATTAATCAAGCAGTTACTAACGCCCGGTTTTACCTGAACCGGTCGCCGTAGATGGAGAAAGATGTTCACAAACCTGCAAGGCACGTTGCGTCAGCGAATGCGTGCACGGAACGAGAGCCCGGAAGCCGGCTTCACGCTCGTCGAGCTTCTCGTGGTCATCGTGATCCTCGGCATCCTGTCCGCCATCGTCGTCTTCTCCGTCAGCGGCATCAACGACAAGGGCCAGGACGCGGCCTGCAAGACCGACAAGACCACGATCCAGACCGCGGAAGAGGCGTACTTCCTCAACAAGAACGTGTACGGCACCGTGGAGGAGCTCAAGACGGCTGGTCTCCTGTCCACCCTTTCCGAGTGGCACGAGGTCAAGAACCCCGGCGCCGCGTTCGTCGTGACGCCGAAGGACGCGCTCGCCAACGGCAAGCCGAACCCCTGCAAGACCCCCTGACGCAAGAGGATTCCTCACCTCCCGTCGCCACTCAGGGGCCGTCGGGCGGTCGAGTTGGCCAGGTGGCAGCGAAAGCGCCACCTGGCCACTCTCGTTCGACGGACGGGTGGTGACGGGCGGCATCCGATACGGCACCATTGCGCCCATGTCATCCATATTTGTCGTGATTATCGGCCTGTTGGGGCTCGCGGTCGGCTCGTTCCTCAACGTCGCCATCTCCCGGGTGCCGACGGGCCTCTCGGTCCTGCGGCCCCGCTCCGCCTGCCCGGGATGCGCCACGCCGATCGCGGCCCGGGACAACATCCCTGTCGTGTCCTGGCTCCTGCTGGGCCGACGCTGCCGCGCCTGCCGGGTGCCGATCCCCGCGCGCTACCCGCTCGTCGAAGCGCTCACCGGGCTCCTCTTCGCCGCCGAGGCACTGCGCTTCGGCTGGTCGGAGACGCTGCCGGCCGCCCTGGTATTCACCGCAGGACTACTGGCCCTGGCCGCCTGCGACGCCGAGCTGTTCCTGCTTCCCCTGCGGCTGGTCTACCCGACGCTCGGACTCACCGCCGCCTGCCTGCTCGCCGCCGCGGCTGCCACCGGCCAATGGCAGCGGCTCGGCGTGACCGCGGCATGCGGCGTGGGCGCCTTCGCCGTCTTCTTCGCCCTGCACTGGGTGCGGCCCGCCTGGCTCGGATTCGGCGACGTGCGCCTGGCCGGACTGCTCGGCACCGGGCTGGGCTGGCTCGGTCCGTCGCATCTCGTCTTCGCGGTGGTCGCCGGCAGCTTCGCCGGGTTGCTGCTGGGCATCGCGCTCATGGCGGCGGGGCGAATGACCCGCCACACCCGCCTCCCCTTCGGTGTGTTCCTCGCGGCCGGCGCCATCGCCGCCCTCCTCGTCGGCGCTCCTGTCGTCCGCTGGTACGAGAGCCTGAGTGACCCGTACGCGAACGCGATGGGTACGCCGGTCACCAAGGTCGGCCACTGACCGTAACCACCCGGCCGGACGTCAGCCATGGGCTACCGGCGGACCCGAGACGGCGCTACTGGGTGTACCTACAGCGACGCGAGCCGCATGGGCACCGGAACCTGGTTTATCGCACAACCGCCTGCCGGACCGGTTGGTAACCTGGTGACCATGGAGAAGCCCGACCGACCTGATCTGCCACTGGCCGAGTGGATTGTGCTCGCAATCGTGGCCGAACGACCGAGCCACGGCTTCGCCATCGCCGCCCTCACCTCGGAGGGCACGGAAATCGGTGAGTTCTGGCACATCTCGCGCCCCATGGTCTACCGGTCGATCACGCGGCTGGTCGAGCGCGGACTGATCACACCGGTCGGCACCGAGGAAAGCGATCGCGGACCGCAGCGCACGATCTACGCCGCCACCCGCTCGGCCAAGACGACCGTCAGCCGGTGGCTCGGCGAACCCGTGGGCCACCTGCGCGACATCCGCGCCGACCTCACGAGCAAGCTTCTGCTCCTCCGGCGTCGCGGCACCAGCCCGGCTCGCCTGGTCGAGCGTCAACGGATCGTCCTCGACGAGATCGAGGAGTCGCTGCGTGCCAAGGAGCACGCCGACGACCAGCTCACCAACGCGATCTACGCCTGGCGGCTGGACCTCGTCCACGCCGCCCGCCAGCTTCTCGACGCCGTCGACGTCGACTCGACACGGCCGGCCGTCAAGGCCGGCTGAGGTCACGCTCCTGGTCATCAGCGATGCGCTGGTGCCAGCAAAACGGGCCCGGTGATCGCATCATCGCAATCGCCGAGCCCGTGACTCACGTCAGAGTTTCATAGCCGGCCGCCGGAAGCGGCTCGTCGACTACGGCACCTCGACGACGGTCTCGCAGGAGCCGCCGGACGCGATCGAATCCGTGCCCGGGAGCGTCGACCCGCCGTTGGCGTCGCCGGCGCAGACGTCCGTGTCGCTACCGCCGGAGAGGGTGTCGCTGCCGGAGCCGCCGACGACGGTGTCGTCGCCGGAGCCACCGGAGAGCGCGTCGTCGCCGACGCCGCCCTTGACGGTGTCGTTGCCGCTGCCGCCGCTGACGGCGTCGTTGCCGTCACCGCCGTCGAGGTGGTCGTTGCCGCTGCCGCCGGACACGGCGTCGTTGCCACCGAACGTGCAGATCGTGTCGTTGCCGCCGTTCCCGGCGACGGCGTCGTTCCCGTTGCCGGTCACGATCACGTCGGAGCCGCTCGTACCGCTCACGATCCCGTTGCCGGTGATCGTGGCGGCGAGCCCGTTGCAGCCGGTCGAGACGTTGATCGTCACGGTCGCGATGTTCGAGTCGACCGTGCCGTCCGTCGCCTTGTACGTGAAGCTGTCGCTTCCGGTGTAGGCGCTGCCGGGCTGGTAGTTGAACGAGCCGTCCGCGTTGAGCGAGAGGGTGCCGTGCGCCGGCCCGGTCACAAGGGACGCCGTCAGCGTGTTGCCGTCGGGGTCCGTGTCGTTGCCGAGGACGCCGGGAGCGCCGACGACGAGCGGGGTGTCCGCCCCGACGTGGCCGTACGAGTCGTTGGCGGCCGTCGGCGTCCGGTTCGTCGCGTTGAGCAGCACCGACGCGTCCTTGACGAAGGTCGCCGAGCTGTTGCTGTTGGCCGTGACGACGTCGGGACGCCCGTCGCCGTCGAGGTCGGCCACCGCGGTGGCCTGCGGGTTGGTACCGCCGTTGAGCCCGAATGCAAGCGGGCTGCCGAAGGCACCCGTGCCGTCGCCCTCGAACACCCCGACCTCGTTCGAGCCGTAGCTGGAGACGACCAGGTCGACGTGGCCGTCGCCGTTCAGGTCGGACACCGAGGCGGAGGTGAGGTTCGATCCCGCCGACAGCAGGTTCGCGGTACCGAACCCGCCCGCGCCATCGCCCAGCAGGACGGCGACGCGCCCCGGCGTGCCGGGCGCCACGAGGACGGCGTCCTGCTTGCCGTCCTCGTTGACGTCGGCGAGCTTGAGCTTGGACGGCAGTGTCAGGCCGGCCGAGACGCTCGACGCGGTGCCGAAGCCCCCGTCTCCGTCACCCGACAGCACGGAGAGGGTGCCGGTCGATGCGTTCGACGTGACGAGATCCAGATGTCCGTCGCCGTTCAGATCGGCGGCCGCGACGCCTTGCGGGTTGGTGCCGCCGTTCAGTCCGAACCCCGTCGCAGCGCCGAACGTGCCGTCGCCGTTTCCGAGCACGACCGAGACGTTGTTCGTGTTCGCGTTGGAGGTCGCGAGGTCCGGCTTGCCGTCTTCGTCGAAGTCGCCCACAGCGACGCCGACCGGGAAGCGCGCGACACACGGGTTGTCGCCCGTGGTGTCGCACCCGGGCGTCGGGTTGAGTTCCACCGCCGCTCCGGCGCCAAGAGCGCCCGAGCCGTCGCCGAGCCAGACCAGAGCGACGTTGCCGCGCGCGTCCTGGCTGATGACGTCCTTGTGGCCGTCGCCGTTGACGTCGCGGATCTCTGCCGAGTTGAGGAAGCGGCTCGTCGAGGTCAGCGGCGCCGCGTACTTGGTCACACCACCGAAGCTGCCGCCGCCGGAACCGAGGAACACGCCGAGGCCCTCGGCGCGGATCGCCGTCACGAGGTCCGGCGTCCCGTCGTTGTCGAGATCGCCGATGGCGACGGCGGAGCTTCCGCGGCCGTTGTCGTCGAGGTTCGCGGCGGTCCCGAAGCCGGTCGTGTTGGTGCCCGTCGCCGAGGCCTGGGTGGCAACCATCATGACGGTCGCCACCGCGAAGACGAGCGCCGGGATTCGCATTCGCCGAGGGCGCGTGACCGCGAGCGAGTGGCCGTCCGGCGTGAGATGGCGGCGTGGTGATCTATGCATGGGTGAGGACCCTCCTAAGGGCCTGATGAATAGGAATGGGTGAGACGCTTCGGCATGACGGCCGCCGATCGGGGAAATGCCGTACCGGTCGCCATCGATCCGGCCGGAATCGACGGCGGGATGACGTCGGGCGATCTACTCCACTAGTCAGTGGCTGATAACTAGGGCGGCCTGCGATCGCTGAGCCAAGACCGCCGGCCGGGCGGAGTTCACGCCTGGCCGACGGTCCGTTGTCCGATGTTCCGGATCGCCTAGTAGCCGTAGGCGGCGAGGGCGCCCTGGATGGTGGCGTCGTAGTCCCAATCGTTGGCGAACAGGTCGCTCCAGATGGTCGCTGCGCCGGCGTGTCCACCGTTCAGGGCGACGCCGTACTGCGCGATGGGGCCGTAGCCGGAGTACGCGCTCGAGTTGACCTCGGTCCACGTGTTGGGGTCATTGCTCGTGGTGCCGCTCAGCGAACTGGACGACCAGCTCACGTTCATGACGTTCGACTTCGCGACGAGGCCCAGCTGGGTGTTCCCGCCGGCGTTCGCCGTCACCGCGCCACGCACCTGGCTGATCCCGGATTCCAAGCGGACCTTGCACGCCGTGCCCGCGGTGTCGCACGCGCTGCCCCGGAACACGTTCTGCCCCGCCCCGCTGTCAGTCCACGTGAACCCGGCCTGCACCAGCGCCTGCTTGGAGGCCGCACCGAACGGCGCGGAAGCCGGGTCGGCGACCGCGATCCGGTGCCCACTCGTCTGGAGCCAGGTCCACACGTCCGAGATCGTCGTGGGTGCGCCGCCGGAGATCGGCGAGGCGTCACAACGGGGCGACTGCGCCTTGCCGTTGCCGCTGCCGTTGGCGTCCGGACCGAACGCCAACGGCGGGCTTCCGGCGTTGGACGGGTCATCACCCTTGGTCGAACCCGCCCAGCTACCGCTGCAGCTGTAGATCGCCAGGCGCCCGATTGCCACTTGGTGCTTGCTGTCGATATCGCCGTTGCACTCGACGCCCCCGCCCGCCGTGCACGTCCCGCCATCCGCAGTCGGGATGACCGCGTCCACGTTGGTCGCGTCCGCTGACAGGAACGCGTCGATGTGCAGCGGCCCATTGACGCAGTTGTTCGAGGAGGCGGGATTACACGTGGTGTAAGGGCCGGCGCTCTTCAGCTGCTGACGCAGGCTTCCCGAGGTGATACCCCGCATGGTCGACGTATCGAGCACCGGCTTGTTCCAGAACCCACCGACCTGCGATGCGGGGTTCGCCGTGAACGCTGTGAACGACTTGAACGTCCCGATGTAACCCCTCAGGTCCTTCATGACGGGATACATGTTGTTCGCGACACCGACCTCCGAGTCCGTTGTCGCGGACGCCGCCGGTGCCGTGGCGGTGATCAACGCCGTCGCGAGGGCGCCCACCGCGAACGCGTTCCGCATCCGTCTCATCGCGGTGCGGACGGGCTTCGGACCGCTTCCGGCACGGCTGGAATCTATTTGCATTTGCTACTCCTCATTGACCTGGCTGGCGGCGGCTGCCGGAGGGGTACCCCGCTGGTGGGGTCAGGCAAATGCCGGAAACTCATGGGCATCTGCGAGGTTTCCGGCATGAAGGTGCCGCACGCGCCTAGATGGTGCTCACGCGGGGCCCCAGTAGTCAATCATTGACAACTCCACTTGCTCTGGATCTAATGCACCTATCCAGACTGCAACGGGCCTGGTGGGCGAGTGTCGTCGGGCCGCTGCAGGAAGCAGAGAAGAGACTGGCGGCACGATGGGCAGAGGCGTGGTATGGCAGTGTTGAGCAGACTGTCGGGCTCGCGCGCGATCAGGCGGGGTGTGCTGGTTCTCGCGGTGGTCGCAGTGGCGCTGGGGGTCACGGTGTTCGTGCGCGGTGGGTCGGATGCGGCTCCCCGGGCCCAGAAATCCAACCGCGAGTTGTGCACTCCGGGCACCCCGCGCACCGTGCTCTGTCCGGACAACAAGACGTTCGACGCAAAGGAATACGCCACTCACGGCGACGCCTTCGAGTGCATCAACTTCGCCAGTCAGGCGGACGCGCAGGCGGTGCTGCGGGCGAACCCCAGCGATCCGAACCACCTTGATGACGGAGGTGGCGTCGCGTGCCGGGGATTGCCGGAACCGCGCGATGCCGAACCGGTTCCCCAGATCGCACAGCAGTTCAAGTGCGGTCCTGGCGAAACCCGTAGCGGGCTCTGCCCGCAGCCGGATCGAGCCTTCGAGGCTCGCTACTTCCTGCGCTACGGCAACGACGCCTACGACTGCCCGGACTTCGCAAGCCAGGCGGACGCGCAGGCCGTCCTGCGCTTCGCGCCGACCGACCCGAATCACCTGGACGGCGAGCGGAAGGGCATCGCGTGCCCCGACCTGCCCGGACCCAAGGACGTCAAGCCCGTGCGGCGGGGAACTCCGTGACGTGGCAAGGGCTCGCGCGTGCGCTCGGGCTGGACGTGACCCATCGATTGAAGGAAACCCCGACTGTCATGAGACCGGACCATCGCCCGTTCCCCATGCGCGCCAGACGCCAGGACGGCTTCACACTCATCGAGTTGCTCGTGGTCATCGTGATCCTGGGCGTCCTCGCGGCCATCGTGGTGTTCTCCGTCAGGGGCCTCGGCGACAAGGGCCGCGGGAGCGCGGTCGCCGCGGACGCGGCCACCCTGCGGACAGCGGAAGAGTCCTTCTGTGCGAAGCACGGACACTATGGGACCGTCGATGATCTGAAGGCTGACGGGCTCCTGGCCGGTGAACCGTCCTACAACATGGTGGCGGTCGGCGAGGAGAACAAGTGCGGTCGGGGCGCGAAGTCGTCGTTCACGCTGTATGACACCTCACCGTCGGAGCGCACAGGTGACCCGATCCCGGCGGGCCAGCGTCCGACCGACCTCACGGTCGATGAGAAGGCCAACCGCGTGTACGTCGTGTCCGACTCCGACAACACCGTAACCGTGATCGACGGCAAGACCGACAAGGCGATCGGTGCACCGATCAACGTCTCCAGCGCTGTGTCGAGCCCGACCCGGATCGCGGTCAACTCCGCCACGGGGCAGGTCTATGTCGGAGGTGCGAACAGCGTTGCGGTCATCGACACGGCCAACGACAATCAATTGACCCGCGTCAGCTTCTCGGCGATCGTCAGCGGCCTGGCCGTCTCGCCCGACAACGGCGACGTCTACGTCAGCGGTGGTTCTGGAAAGAATTCGGCCCTCGCCTACATTGCGGCCGGCATCCCGTCAGCAACGGCGACGCCGATCCCTCTGCCGTCCGGCGCGGGACTCGCGAACGCAGCCGCCGGTATGGACTTTTCCTTTGATGCCGCACGTCACGCGGTGTACTTCACGAAGCAGGCAAACGGCGGCGGCGCGAGCCCCAACATCGGCCTCTTCGCCATCTCTACGCAGACCCATGAGGTGAGGGTTGTAGCGGAGTTCCCGACGGTGGTGGGCTGCCTCGGCAGCACCATCGGGTCCCTCACGACCAACTCCGCGAAAGGCATGATCGCCGTCGATCCGAACCGCAACCTCGTCTACCTCCTTGCCACTAGGTGCGCTCCGAGACCGGAGCTGCCCGGCGAGGCGATGCCAGTCGGGACGACGATCGTCATCGACCCCAGCACCGGTGAGTCAACGGCGATCGACGAACTGCCGGGAGCGAAGTTCGGTCCCTCTTACGCGGTCTACAGCACCTCGGCGGCGTCGGTCTACGTCTTCTCCACCAGCACCACAGCTGTACCGGGATGCGGCGGGTCCGGGGGCCGCATCAGCCGAGTCGAGGGGAAGGCGGTCACCCGGCAGGCGCTGACCTGCGGATACTCAGGCGCCGCCAGCGCGAACGTGGCGCACAAACTGACCCTGCTGAAGAACTTCAACAGGGTCTTCGTCGCACAAACCACTGCAAATCTCGCCCCGGGCGGCCTTGCTGTGACCGACGGCACCACCCTGCTGACGCAGGCCCCGCTCGGCAGCCCTCGCCAATTCGGCTCTCTGGCCGTGAACAACGCTACGGACAAGCTGTACGCGCTCGACCCGGACGGCAAAGCGGTCATGGTGTTCCGGACAGGACCGGCCTAGGACCATGACAGACCAGTCACGCACCATCCACAAGAGCCGGGATCACCGGCTGCGACCAGGGCGTCGTACCGCCGTCGCGGCGGTCGGTGTGATCGCGGCGCTCACGCTCACCGCGTGCGCCGGCAGTGACGCCCCGAAGCACACGTTCGACGTCGCTCCGTACCTGAACAAGGGGCACGTGGCCGACTGCGACGCGTTCAAGGCCCAGGCCGACGCGCAAGCGGTGCTACGAGCGGACGCACTCGACCCGAACGAACTCGACCGGGACGGCGACGGCATCGCATGCCCGAACCTCCCCAAACCGAAGGACAAGAAGCCGGTCCACCGCGACTACATGACCGACCTGGACGGCGCCCCGATCGCCGAGCCGGTCAAGCCGTCGACGACGTAGCAAACGGGTATCGGACCCCACCGCACGATGAATGGCGCAACGCCCCTCCCCACTCGTTTCCCGGGGAGGGGCCTTGTGCATGTCGTGGCGTCCGGTCGGCCGACAGGCAACCTCTGGCGCAGTGAATCCGAGGCAGGGCACACTTCACCCAAACCGCACCTAGGAGCCCACTAGTCGAATCAACAAGCATTTGCTAGTTGATTTACGAATCGACCCTTGCGGATGCAAGATATTGTCGTGAGGTTGCCGAGGTCCGAACGAGCTGGAGGAGCCGAGGATGACAACGGGCTCGGAGCAGGTGAACGGTGCGCGCCAGTGGCTGCGCGGCCTTGAGGTCTTCGCCAGACCTCTGCCGGAGTTCGATCCGGAGGAGGCGCCAGACGATCCGGTGCGGCTCTTCCTGTCCTGGCTGGTCGAGGCCGTGGCGGACGGTGTGCGCGATCCGCACGCGATGACGCTGTCCACGGTGGATTCCGCCGGCGACCCGGACGCACGCGTGCTGATCCTCAAGGGGGTGGGCCCGGAGGGATGGCAGTTCGCCGGGCACGCCTTCAGCCCCAAGGGCGGTCAGCTCGCCTGCCATCCGCGGGCGGCGCTGACCTTCTACTGGCCGGAGCACGGCCGCCAGGTCCGGATCCGCGGGCCGGTGACGCCCGGCTCAGGCGAGGTCAACGCCGCCGACTTCCTCGACCGCTCCCCCACCGCTCGGGCGGAATCCCTGCTGGGCCGCCAGAGCCAGTACCTGATGGACCCGGCCGAGCGTGACCATGCCCTGGAGAAGGCCCTGGCGATGATCGAACGCGAGCCTTCGCTGGTCGACTCGGCCTGGACCCTCTACACCCTGGCCCCCGCCGAGGTCGAGTTCTGGCAGGCCGCGAAGGACCGCGTCCACACCCGGCTGCGCTACGAACGCACCGCCGCCGGCTGGGAACGGCTGCGGCTCTGGTCGTAGCGGCACCGCACCCGCACCCGTGTGACGCCGGTACCTCCGGCGAACGGCGGGCGCATCCCCCTGTTCCTGCTCACAAGGCGAGGTAAGGACCCATGACCACACGGACCCACGACGGCAGCGCCGGCGATGTCGACTACGGCGCCATCGGCGCCGGATACACGTCCTACCGCCAACCCGACACACGGATAGCCCAGTTCATCGCCGAGGCCCTCGACGGTGCGCAGGCCGTGCTCAACGTCGGTGCCGGCGCCGGGTCCTACGAGAGCGCCGCCCGCACCGTGACCGCCGTCGAGCCCTCGGAGTCCATGCGCGCCCAGCGCCCGGCCCGCCTCGCCCGCGCCGTCGACGCCGTTGCAGAGAATCTGCCGTTCGGCGACGGGGAGTTCGACGCGGCGATGACGCTGTTCAGCGTGCACCAGTGGAGCGACGTCGCGGCCGGCCTGCGCGAGATGCGGCGCGTCACCCGAGGACCGGTCGTCGTCCTGACCTGCGACCCGAAGCTCGTACGCGACTTCTGGCTGTACGAGTACGCCCCCGAGGTCCTCGACACCGAAGCCCGCCGCTTCCCGCCCATCGAGGACATGGCCGCGGCCCTCGGCGGCACCGGCAGCATCCAGACGGTCCCGATTCCCCTGGACTGCACCGACGGCTTCAACGAGGCCTACTACGGGCGTCCGGACATGCTCCTCGACCCCGCCGTCCGCCAGGCCTGCTCGGCATGGAGCTTCATCGACGACGGCGTCCGCGAACGCTTCGACGAACGCCTCCGCCGCGATCTGGAGTCCGGCGCCTGGGACGAGCGCTTCGGCCACCTCCGCACGCAGCCCACGTACGAGGGCTCGCTCGTCATCGTGCGCGCGAACCCGTGACAACGAACAGCGACAGGAACAGGAACTGGAACGGGAGCGGGAACAGCACCATGGGAGCACCCGATCGCATGGACGAGCAGCTGCGCGCCCTGGGCCTCGTCGAGGCGCAGCACAAAGCCGAGCGCCTCTTCGCGGAGGTCGAGGCCCGCCGCCTGGTCACACCCGGAGCCGGCGAACGGGAGGTCAGTGACCGGATCCGGGACCTCGCGAACGAAATGTTCGGCACCACCAAGCACTGGCACAAGCGGATCGTCCGCTCCGGCCCGAACACCGTGTTCCCGTACAAGGAGAACCCGCCCGACCGGATCATCGGCGAGGACGACATCGCCTTCGCCGACTTCGGCCCGATCTTCGAGGAGTACGAGGCCGACTTCGGCCGCACCTTCGTCTTCGGAGACGACCCGGCCAAGCACCGCCTCCGCGACGACCTGGCCACGGTCTTCGCGGCCGGCCGGGAAACCTTCCGAGCGGATCCGCGCATCACCGGCCGGCAGCTCTACGCGGACGTGGAGCAGCACGCGGTCAAGGCGGGCTGGAGCCTCGGCGGTTGGCACGCGGGTCATCTGGTCGGGGAGTTCCCGCACGAGAGCATCGACGGCGCCAAGGCCGAGTCCTACATCACCCCGGACAATGACACCCCGCTCCGTCACACCGATCGCGCGGGCTGGCGATGCCACTGGATCCTGGAGATCCATCTCGTCGACGAGCAGCACGGATTCGGCGGGTTCTACGAGCAACTCCTGGACCTGGCGTGAGGCCGCGGTTCTCGTGCTGAGTGCGATGGGGGGCTCCACACCCGTAGGCGCGGAGCACGGAGATCTAGCCTGCCTGTGCCCCGAGGTAGGCCCACGCCTTCGTGCCGGAACGCAGGACGACTCGGGTCCTGGCGTAGTCGTCGACCTCGTAGTCGTCCGCCGAAGCAAGTTCGCCGTCGGTGATCGCGAAGACAGTGCCCTCGACCGCATCGCTCTGCTCCGAGGAGGCAACGAGCAAGGGATGCCGGTCGGTTCCACTGGCGGCGATCACCTCAGGGTCGGTGATCTCGATGTACGTGATCCGATATCCGGGCAGTGCGTCGGGCGTCCCCTCCAACAGCCTGCCGAACCGTGCGAGCTGCACCTCCCGGGACTGCAGCGTGCCGTAGGAGAACAACTGGTGATGGGCCGTGCCGGTCATGCGAAGAACCTCCTGAAGTGCCTGCCACCGACGTGATCATCCCAACCTATCCGGTACGGACCGACGTCGGAGACAACAGGGGCCTCTCGACAACTCGGCGCCCGAATATGGGTGTTGCACTGTTCACCCGGCCAGGAGGACGAGCGGTGCCCGATCGCCGTCCTTCCAGTCCTCAGTGATCACGGCGAGTGCGTCCCCCAGAGCCGCCCCGTGGAGGAACGCGGCGCGGTGCCCGCCGACGATCCGGGCGCCGGAACCCTCCCAGGCAACGGGCACGAGCCGTGTGAGGCCCGGAGCGGGTCGTACGTCCCCGCGCACCGGCACCTCCGGCAAGGCTGGAAGGCCGCGACCCGAGAGTCCGGCAATCAGCGGAGCGAGGAGGGTGTGGGCGGCGACGAGGGCGGCGTACGGGTTCCCCGGCAGCCCCACCACCCATCGTCCGGCATCGAGTCCGGCCAGCAGTTGCGGGTGCCCCGGCCGACAGGCGACGGTGTCGACGACCATCCGGGCGCCTGCCTCACGGAGCAGCCGACGGAGCTGATCGGTGGCCCCGACGGAAGTGGATCCGGTGACCACGATGACCTCGGCGTCCCGCGCCTCGCGCACCGCTCGTGCCAGCAGCCCGGCCGGCTTGTCGGGGACGTGCCGCACACCGGCCACCTCCCCGCCCAGCGCGGTGACCAGGGGCGGCAGCAACGGACCGAGAGCGTCCCGCACCCGACCTGGTCCGGGCGTCCCTACGAGGTCCAGCTCATCACCGGTGATCAGGACCCTGACCCGGGGGCGGGGCCGTACCAGCAGGGCGTCGTGGCCGCAGGATGCGGCGAGCCCGAGCAGCGCAGGGCCGACCCTGGTGCCGGCCGGGGCGAGGCACGTCCCCGCCGAGGCGTCCTCACCAGCGCGCCGGACGTGCTTCCCTGGCGCTGGCGTGGCTCCCGACACCCAGCCGGCGCCGCACGCCGCCAGCTCCAGCGGCAGCACGGCGCAGGCCCCGGCCGGGACCGGGGCACCCGTGGAGATCTCCACCCCTTCCCCCGGCGCGAGCAACCCGTCCCAGACGCCGCCCGCCCTGACCGCTCCGCGGATCCTCCACGGCCCTGGGCCCGCCACCGCATATCCGTCCATGGCGGCCGTGTCGAACGCCGGCAGGGGATGCTGGGCGCGCAGGTCTTCGGCCAGGGTCAGGCCGGCGGCCGCAGCCAGCGGCATCGTACGGGCGGCCAACGGCAAGGGTGCCCGGTGAGCCAGCCCTCTGGCCTGGCCCCAGGGCGTCTCCGGGGAGACTGCGGCGTGCACGGTGGGGGTGCCGGTCGTCAGAAGCATGGCACCAGCCTCGGGCCGCAGGTTTTCCGCCGCCCACGAGGCGGATTGCCGTCGTGCACCAGCTCGCTCACGCACCGAGCGGGATGCCTGTGAGGCCTACTCCTACTGGTAGGAGTGGCGTTGCCCGGTCCACGGGTCGCCGATGTTGTGGAATCCGCGTTCTTCCCAGAAACCGCGGCGATCCTGCGTCATGTACTCGATGGCACGGAGCCACTTGGGGCCCTTGTAGCCGTAGAGGTGCGGGACGACCAGGCGGAGGGGGAAGCCGTGTTCGACGGTGAGCGGCTCCCCGTTGTGGTGCGTGGCCAGGAGCGTCCGCTCGGAGGTGAAGTCGCCGAGGCGGAGGTTGGCGCTGTACCCGTACTCCGCCCAGGCCATCACATGCGTCACCTGCGGGGCCGGCGGCGCCAGCTCCAGCAGGCTGGAGGCCGGCACACCGAAGAACTCGTGGTCGGTGGAGGTCGGGCCCGAGGCACAGTGCATGTCCGTGACGATGGCGATGCCGGGGAGGGCCGCGACTTCCTCGAAGGTCCAGCTGTACTTCGCTCCGGTGGCGGTCGCGCCGAACACCTGCAGGTTCCACCTGTCGGGCCGGAACTTGGGGACAGGGCCGTAGTGCGAGACGGGCCAGCCCTTGGTCAGGCGCTGCCCTGGAGGGAGGTGCTCCGTTCCCACGATGTGGTCATCCTCTACGACTCGCCGACGCCACAACGGCAAGTGCGTCTCTCTCATCGCATTCTGCCAGCATCTGCTGCCCGGTCGCGGCCCGCCGCCATGCAGCCACGCAGCCCGCTCCGGTTAGACAGACCTCAGCACCAGCGGCCGCAGCGTCATGCGATCGTCCACTGGGAACCCGACTGCCAAGTGGGCAGACTGCCGACCATGAACCATGCGCCGCCGCCCTCCGACACCACCCTCGACCAGGAGAAATGGCTGACACCGGGCGTCAAGGGGATCGGCTCCGCCAGTTTCCTCGCCGATGTGGGGCACGAGATCCCCACCGCCCTGCTGCCTTCGCTGCTGACGTCCACCCTCGGCGCCCCGGCCGCCGCCCTCGGTGTGATCGAGGGAATCTCCGATGCCCTCGCGGGCGCCGCCCGCTTCGGCGGTGGCGTCCTGGCGGACGACCCCGCCAGGCGCCGGAAGGTCGCGGTCGGCGGCTACGCCACGACGGCCGTCCTGGGCGCCGCCACCGCCGGAGCGTCCGCGATCTGGCAGGTCGGCCTGCTCAGAGCCGCTGCCTGGACCGCCCGCGGACTCCGGGTGCCTGCCCGCAACGCCCTGCTGGCGGACATCGTCCCGCCGAAGGCATACGGGCGGGCGTACGGGTTCGAGAGGATGATGGACAACCTTGGGGCGATCTTCGGGCCCCTGCTGGCCCTCGGCTTGGTCGCCTGGCTCGGGGTCCAGTGGGCCATCGGCCTCTCGGTCATCCCCGGCCTGCTGGCCGCGGGCGCGATCGTCTACGCGATCCGCAAGACCCCCCGCCCGGCTGCCCGGGACAAGGTCCCCCTCAAGATCCGCATCAAGCCCGTCCTGGCGGGCGACCTCGGCCGGCTCATGGCAGCCGTTGCCGCGTTCGAGGTGGGCAACATCGCCGCGACCCTGCTGATCCTGCGGGCCTCCGACCTGCTGGCCCCCGAGCACGGCGCGAAGACGGCGACCACGATCGCGCTCGGCCTCTACACCGCTTACAACGTGGCCGCCACGGTCGCCTCCGTCCCCGCCGGACGGCTCTCCGACCGGCTCGGCCGCCGGGGCCCGATCCTCGTACTGGCCGCTGGAGTCGCCGCGTTCGCGGTTTCCTACGGCTTGTTCACCTTCGACGCGACCGCCATTGCCTTCCTCGCGATCCCTTTTCTCCTGGCCGGAGCCGGCATCGGCGCGGTGGAGACGGCCCAGCATTCGGCCGTCGCCGCCCTGGCCCCCAAGGACCTGCGCGGCTCCGCCTTCGGAATGCTCGCCACCGTTCAGTCCCTCGGCAACCTCGCCGCCAGCACCATCGCGGGCATCCTCTGGACCACCGTCTCCCCGACGGCGGCCTTCGCCTACCTCACCGCCTGGATGGTCATCGCTCTGGCCGGGCTGCTGATCGCGAGCCGCCGGGCCTCGCGCCCATAGGTCGGCCGCCGTACGCGTAGGGGCTCTGCACCAGTTGGTGCGGAGCCCCTACGCGTGAAGCGACAGCGATCAGACGGAGAGGGAGACCTCGGTCGACTTGATCAGCGCGACGACGGAGGAGCCGACGGCCAGGCCGAGGTCCTCGACGGCGTCCTTGGTGATCGCGGCGGTGAGGGCGCCGCCTTCCACGTCGACCTTGACCGAGGACATGGCGCCGCCCGAGGCGATGTCGGTGACGGTGCCCGCGATCTGGTTGCGGATGGACAGGCCTTCGACCGGGCCGGTGGCCAGGGCCACCTCAGTGGACTTGACGAGGGCCTTGACGGCGGAGCCCTCGGCAATGCCCAGGTCCTTGACGGCGTCCACGGTGATCGCGGCGGTGATGTCCTGGCCGCCCTGCAGGCGGACCTTGACGGTCGCCATGGCCTCGCCCGCGGTGACGGCGGTGACAGTTCCGGCGATCTGGTTGCGGATGCTCAGGCTCATGAAAGTAGCGCCTCACTTGAGTCGGTGGGGGAATTGCGGCCTTTGGGCCGCCACAACGATCACGCTAGCCCCTGGGGACTCCCCCAGCGCGGACCCCATCTCATACGCCAGGCGAAAGAACCCTTCGGGCTGGCATTTCAGCCCAAGTCGGATGTCACGGCAATCGAGGCCGTAGGACCCTCCCGGGTTGAGGCCTTTAGGTACCTCTCAGCGCATTTACTTCCGGTACCCAAAAGCAGGACAAGCTTGCAGTTGCTGTGTTTTTCTCTCTAATGTGGCGCACATGCAGCACTACACCGTGGGTCAGGCTGCCCACCTGCTCGGCGTGAGTACCGACACCGCTCGCCGCTGGGCCGACGCGGGCAAGATCCCCACCCATCGGGAAGGCCAAGGCACCTCGGGCCGCCGCCTCATCGACGGCCGCGACCTGGCGGCGTTCGCCGTCAATCTGGCGCAGCGAGCCCAGGACGATGACGACTCGGTCCGGAGCTCGGTTCGGAACTCCTTTCCCGGCATCATCACGGCCGTCAAACTCGGCGACGTTTCCGCCCAGGTGGAGATCCAGGCCGGCCCGCACCGTCTGGTGTCCCTGCTGACCCGGGAATCGGTCGAGGAGTTGGGGCTGGAGGTCGGTATGCGGGCGAGCGCCCGAGTGAAATCCACCAGCGTCCACATCGACATCAGCTGAGCTGCGTCCCCAACCACGCTTTCGCACCATCCGGCCCGCGTCGCTCGGGGGTCGGTTCCTCCAGCTCCAGGAGTACTGCCACCCATGCTCAGAACCTTCACCACGCGCCGTACCGCCGCAGGTCTGCTCGCCGGAGCCCTGCTGTTCCCCGCGCTCGCCGCCTGCTCCAGCAACGACACCAAGGACACCGGCAGCTCCGCCACTCCCAGCAGCTCCACCTCCGAGGTGCCGAAGGCCAACCTCACCGTCCTGGCCGCGGCCTCCCTCACCGACGTCTTCAAGACCGCCGGCGCCGCCTACGAGAAGGCCCACCCGGGCACCAAGGTCACCTTCTCCTTCGCCGGTTCGCAGGAGCTCGCCGCCCAGGTCAAGCAGGGCGCCCCGGCCGACGCACTGGTCACCGCCGACACCAAGACCATGACGGGCCTGCTGGCCCAGACCAACGACCCGGCGATCATCGCCAAGAACCGCCTGGTCATCGCCACCGGCAAGGGCAACCCGTTCAAGGTCGCCGGCCTCAAGGACCTCGCCGACACCAAGCTCAAGGTCGTACTGGCCGCGCCCGAGGTCCCGGTGGGCCGCTACAGCAAGCAGATCCTCGACGCCCAGAAGGTCGAGGTGAAGCCGGTCTCCCAGGAGCCCAACGTCCGCGCCGTCCTGAGCAAGGTCGAGCTGGGCGAGGCCGACGCCGGCCTCGTGTACAAGACCGACACCCTCAAGTCCGGTGACAAGGTCGTCGTCGTGGAGATCCCGGACGCCGAGAACGCCGTGGCCTCCTACCCGGCCGTCACCCTCAAGGCATCCAAGAACGCCGCCGCGGCGGACGCCTTCGTGAAGTGGCTGTCCACCCCCGAGGCCCAGAAGATCCTCCAGGACGCGGGCTTCCAGAAGCCGTAGTCCTCGCAACACCGCGGGGTGCCCCGACCAGCCGGTCCGGGCACCCGCGTGCCGTGTCCAGCTGTACCAGCGTCAGGAACGTGACGACCGCCAGCCGCGCCCGCCGACGCGCCACCCGCAACCGCCCTCCGGTCGCTCTGGTGCTGCCCGCGCTCCTCGCGCTCGCTTTCCTCCTCATCCCCCTGTCTTGGACGATTCACTGGGTCCAGACCGGCCAACCTGACCGGTTTCCGTGTCCGGGACCAGTCGCGCCACCCGGCCGACAGTTGGTTCACTGACTGCGGACACCCGCCCCTGCGGCTGCTTGCGGCTCCCGCTGTCACAGCGGGCGTGGTGAAGGAAGCCCCTGCGCGCCGATCGCGGTGTTCGGCGCGCAGGGGCTCCGTCATGCCGACCAGCGGTTCGGGCGCCGCACCTCGGCCGCCCGCCCCCATCACAGCAGCGCTCCGAACGTTCCGAATATCTGGCATATGCTGCGCTGTTCGCGGCATCCTTACCTATGTGCGGCTTAAAGTTGCCGCTCTAGCTCGCATGTAAGGAGTGGCCCATGGCAGTCGTCGTCCTACAGCACACACCAGGGGCAGACCCCCCGGTCATCGGCGCCGCTGTGGAAGCCGTTGGGCTGGACCTCCGCGCATACAGGGCATGGGCGGGCCACCTACCCGACGACCTCACCGGAGTCGACGGGCTGGTGGTAACGGGCGGTCCGAAGGCGATCTGCTCCGAAGACGACGCCACGCGCCACGCCGAGCTGGGGCTCTTGCGCGGCGCTCTGGCAGCGGAGGTGCCCGTACTCGGCATCCGCGAGGGCGCGCAACTCCTCGCTGAAGCGGCCGGCGGCGCCGCCCGCTCCGAGCCGGACGCCCAGTTCGACTGGGGGCCGCTGGAGCTCACCCCGGCAGCGGGATCCGATCCGCTGTTCGGCGGTACGCCCGCGCAGCCGCGGGTGCCACACCAGCACGGCGACTCCGTGGAACTGCCCAGGGAGGCCGTGGTCCTTGCCTCGGACGATCGCCACCCCGTGCAGGCGTTCCGCATCGGCGGCAGCGCCTGGGGGCTGCAGTTCCCCCTCGAAGCCGATGCCGCAGCCCTGAACGAGGAGGCGCGCTCCTCCCTCGCCGCGCTGGAGCCGTGGCGGGACCTTGTGCTGGGACGGTTCGCCGCGCTGGTGGCGGCTCGCGCAGAACACACGGCCACCCGCGCCTTCTTCACGCGGCGGGCCGGCGCGTGGGAGGACCGCTTCGCGTACCAGACCCCGGCCTACGCGGCTGCGGTCGCCCGCATGGAACTCGGCTGCGGCCAGACCGCGTTGGACCTGGGATGTGGCACCGGTCGGGCCATGCCCGCCCTGCGCGCACAGGTCGGCGACGAGGGAAAGGTCTTCGGGGTCGACGTCACCCACGCCATGCTCACCGCGGCCGCCCGCATCGGCCGCTCCGACTGCGGGCAGCTGCTCCTGGCGGACTGCACCCGACTCCCCTTCCCCTCGGCGTCGGTGCACGGCATCTTCGCGGCGGGCCTCCTCGACCACCTGCCCCACCCACGCACCGCCTTGCGCGAGTGGGCGCGGGTCAGCGCGGCCGACGGCACCCTCCTCCTCTTCCACCCCGCGGGCCGCGCCGAGCGGGCCGCCCGCCACGGGCGGCCCCTCAGCCCGGACGACCCGCTCGCCGAACCCAACCTGCGACCGGAGCTCGACGCCACCGGCTGGCACCTGACGGTCTACGACGATGCCGAACAGCACTTCCTGGCCCGCGCCACCCTGGCGCGGTGACCCTCTCTGCACCTTGCTACCCACGGCCCCCGGTCCGCGGATGCGGGCTCACCCTCACCGCGGACACCGTGCGCCGCCCAGGGGCATAGCCGTCAGACAGGCACCTGCCCGATCACCGGTGCGTCCTCGCGGGTGCCGTCGGGCGTCTCAGCAGGTTCCGATACCCACACCACGGCCGCGCCCGCCCCGGCCACGATGACGATCCCGACCACGGCCGCCCAGCCGATGTGTTCTCCGAGGATCAGCAACCCGGCCAAGGACCCCATGACGGGGTCGATGCTGAACAGGGTCCCGACCACCCGGGCATTGGAGACGCGTGCGGCGATGGTGTCGACGGCGTACGGAATGGCGACCCCGATCGCGGCGGCCATCGCCAGCACCAGCCACTGCTGCCCGCTCACCCGGCCGACCACTCCGATGCCGAACGGCGCGGAGACGGCGGCGGCGACAGCCACCGAAAGGGCGAGGCCGGAAAGCCCGCTGTCGTCCTTGCCGACCTTCTCGGCGAAGACCGTGTAGAGGGCGAAGAAGGCTGCCGCTCCGAGGCCGAAGGCGTAGCCGGCCGCACTGAAGTAGCCACCGGGTCCTGAGATCAGGAGGACGCCGGCGAAGGCCGCGAGCGCGCACAGCCCTTCCCGTATCCGCCGCGAGGCGAGGAACGCCACGGCGCACGGCCCCAGGAATTCAAGGGTGACGGCGACACCGAGCGGGATCCGGTCGATGGCCGAGTACAGGCAGAGGTTCATGGCTGCCATGGCCACGCCGTAGACGACGATGGACGTCCACTGGCTACGGGTCCTTCCGCGCAGGCGTGGCCTGAACAGTGCGCAGAGGATCAGCGCGGCGATCGCCATGCGCAGGGAGCTGACCGACAAGGGGCCCAGCGAGTCGAACAGCCCTGCCGCGAATGCGGAGGACACCTGGATCCCGGTCGACCCGATCAGGATGAGTCCGAGCGCCTGACGTGCTCCGCGACGGCTGGTGGATGTGGTCATGCCCGGCCTTGGGTGGTGTTGACGTGCGCGGTGACATCCTGCGCGGTGATGGCGGCGTACGGGCAGCCGTTGCTATCGCCGAGGAAGTACTGGGGAAGTTCCGGGGCGTCGCCGTGCGTGCCCAGATGGGGCGAGAGGCCGACCCCGTCGTACGTGGATATGCGCCGGCGTATCTGCCTGCGTGCGGCGGTCGCCGCGACCGGCAACCGGTCGAAGCTGGCGCGGGATTGGACGACGAGGGTGAACGCATGCCCCAGATTGCGGCTGCGCCGCAGGCGGTGGTGGCGCGTACTGACGTTGATGAAGAAGTCGATGCCCTTGTACCAGAAGTTCCATCGAGGGTCTGCGGGGTCGACCGGTGCCTCCGCGGGCCACTCTCCGCCGGCTTCCAGCAACGTGAGCAGGATCTGCCGGAACGCGGCATGGTCGTCGTCGAGGGTGGCCGACTCGATTCCGTCGAACCAGAGGACCACGACCTGGTCGGGGTCCTCCCATATGGCCTCGGCGGCCAGGTCCATGAGCATGACGGCAACACCCCAGCCGTCCTTCGTCACATCGCCCACCCCGAAGAGCAGCTCGTCCTTACGTAAGGCCATGGGCGCGAAAACACACGGGAAATCACTGGATCCCGCCGTGGCAGTGAACTCGGCCAAGTGCGACTCCAGCCCCTCCGGGTGGCTGCCGGGCCGAAAGAGACTGCTGTAGGTGGTGCTGCTGGACACCGCTTCTCCTAATCTGCGCCCACTGCAGGTGGGCCTGAGGATTTCCATGGCAAGGCGAGCGGATCAGGTGCGAGAACGGCCGCAAGGGGAGGAGCGCGATCACCTGCCCGGCGACGAACAACTACGAGTCAAACAGCGGAACTTCCGGCACCTCACTGGTGCACTCCACCAAATCGCGAAGCCTTGACCCACTCGTTCTGGAGGTCCGACCAAGGTCGCGGGAGACGCTGCACTCGCGGTTCGAGTCGACGCGTCGGCGTGGTCACAACCTGTCAGCCGAGCCCCACCACTGTCCAGCAACCCATGTCCATATCTGCTACCTGCCATGTATGTTTCACATGGCATTTGAGCTGACTCGACATTGTTAACCTCGCACCTGCGAGGCAGTCGCGCAGCAGTCAGGAGGGACACACCCATGCCTCAGCACATCAGCCTCCGCACACGGGCCTGGGGAGCTTCGCTCGCCGTCGGCGGACTGCTCCTGACAGGTTGCGGAGAGTCGGCCGACGCCAAGGCCCCGTCGGCCGCGACGGGTTCCGCTTCGCCGTCCGCTTCCGCTCTCCCCTCCACCACAGGGTCCCTGCCCCCGCTAAAGCCGGGCGAGGTACGCGTGGCGGGGCAGGTCGACAAGCCCTCCACCGTCACATTGGCCGAACTTCGCGCCTTGCCGCAGACCTCGGTCTCGGTCGAGTTCACCAGCGCCAAGGGCCCGCAGAAGCACACCTACCAGGGCGTCCTGCTCCACGAGGTGCTCAAGAACGCGCAGCCTCGCTTTGACGCGTCGAAGAAGAACGGCTCGCTGCGCGGCGTCGTCGCCGCAACGGGTGGCGGAGATTACCGTGCCGTGTTCGCCTGGGCAGAGCTCGACCCGAGCTTCGCCAAATCCCAGGTCCTGCTGGCCGTTTCCGAGGACGGAACCCCCTTCGAGGACGCGTCCGGACCGCGACTCGTCGTTCCACAGGACACCAAGGGTGGACGGTACGTCTCCGAGCTGAACCAGTTGTGGGTCGGCGTCATCGATCCGGTGGTCGACGGTGTCCAGCCCTGACACCGGTACGGGCAGCCGCCGCCCCCTGGGCCGGCGGCTGCTGCTCGGCGCGGGCGGACTCGGCGTCCTCGGCGCCGGGACCGCGGCGCTCGCCTCCCTGCGCTCGGACAAGGCCCCGCCTACCGGCGCGAAGGCCGTGCCCTTCCACGGACGGCACCAGGCCGGGATCCTTCACCCCCGCCAGGCCCATGTCCGCCTGGCCGCCTTCGACTTCGGGGCCCGGACCGACCGCGGCCGGGCCGCCGCCCTGCTGCTGCGGTGGAGCACCGCCGCCGAACGGCTCACCCGCGGCGATCCCGTCGGGGAGGAATTGTCCCCACCCGGCTCCCGCGCCGTCGACACCGGGGCGGCCCAAGGGGTCGGCCCCGCCGCGCTCGCCCTCACGTTCGGGCTCGGCGCGACCTTCTTCGACCGGGTCGGCATGGCCTCCGCGCGCCCCGAGGCCCTCGCTCCCCTGCCGGCCTTCCCGGACGACCAACTCGACCCTGCCCGCAGCGGCGGAGACCTGTTCGTACAGATCGGCACCGACGACCCGCTCGTCACCGTCCACGCCCTGCGCACGCTCCAGCGCCTGGCCCAGGGCGAAGCGAAGATCCGGTGGACGATGACCGGCTTCACCAGCGCACCCGAGGGCTCCTCGGCCGGCGGAGCCCACCGCAACCTGATGGGCCACCTCGACGGTACCGCCAACCCCGACCCGGCCGACCCCGCCCAGTTGGCTCGGATCGTCGTCTCAGACCCGGCGGCCCCCGCCTGGCTCGCCGGCGGCTCCTACCTCGTCGTACGGCGCATCCGCATGCTCCTCGACCACTGGGACACCCTCCCCGTCGGCCACCGCGACCAGGCCATCGGCCGCCGCTCCGCCGACGGAGCCCCGCTGAGCGGCGGAACGGAGCGCACCCCGGCCGACCTCACCGCCGCCCGGCCCGACGGCGTCCCCGTCATCGCCACCAACGCCCACATCCGCCTCGCCGCACCCGCCACCACGGGCGGCGCCACCATGCTCCGCCGCGGCTGGTCCTACCACGACGGCCTGCGTCCCGACGGGACCCCGGACGCCGGCATGCTCTTCCTCGCCTGGCAGTCCGACCCCCGCACCGGCTTCATCCCCGTCCAGCACCGCCTCGCCCGCGGCGATGCCCTCGCCCGGTACGTCGTCCACGAGGCGTCGTCCCTCTTCGCCGTGCCGGGCGGCGCCGCCCCGGGCACCTACATCGCGCAAGCCCTCCTCGAGGGCTGACCCGGTATCCCGCGCTGCCGGCGCCCTTCGGCTTCATCACAGGGGTCAAGGTTCGAACACCCACTAGATGATCGATTCCAAGCGGTCAGTGACCGTAGGTGGTCAGCTCATCGGCCAGCAGGTCCATCAGGAGCCCGTTGTGCCAGCTGCCGTCCGGTCCGCGTTCGTAGTTGCGCATGATGCCGACCGGGCGGAAGCCGACCTTGGTGTAGCAGCGGATGGCGGCGGCGTTGTCCGCCGCCGGATCGATCACCAGGCGGTGGAAGCGGTGATCGGTGATGAGGTGCCGGGCCAGGGTGCGGACGGCGTCGGTGCCCAGGCCCCGTCCGTGCATCGCCGGGTCCAGATAGAGGTCGATGTTCGCGTGCCGGTAGTCCGGATCGGTCTCCTCGCCCCACTGGATGCCACCGACCGTGCGGCCGTCCAGCTCGATGACCAGCAAGTTGACCCCGGGATCGCCGAGGTCGCCGGCGACCTCCGCGGCAAGGTCCGCGTCGCCGCGCCAGCGCGCGTACACCTCGGGCTTCGCCCGGATGGCGGCCAGCGCCGGAACGTCGGAGGGGACAGCAGGCCGGAGGGTCACCTCGGCGCCGTACAGAATCGACTCCATGGACGGGAGGCTAACTGATCGATTCCAAGGCATCGGCTGCACGCAGAGGACGAGGGCGTCAGTGTGTGAAGACAGAGTTGGACACCGCGAATCCTCGCGCTGACCGCCGCGATCTGGCACAACGACCACACCCGCCAGCCCATCCTGCGCTCACTGACCGCCTACGATCACTGACCCCTTGGAATCGATCATCTAGGCTTCGGGCGTGCCGTCGTATTCCATCGGGCAGGCCGCCACCCTGCTGCGCGTGAGCCCTGAGACAGTCCGCCGCTGGGTCGAGTCCGGCCGACTGTCCTCCGACCGCGCCCCGGACGGGTCCCGAGTCGTCGACGGTGCGGTCCTCGCCGTGCTGGCCAAGGAGCGCGCCGCCGGGCTGCACCCCCTGCCGTCCGGTGCCGCCGCCACTTCGGTACGGAACTCCTTCGCCGGGATCGTCACCGCTGTCCGGCTCGACGATGTCGCGGCGCAGGTGGAGATCCAGTCGGGCCCGCACCGCGTCGTCTCCGTAGTGACGCGCGAGTCGGTGGAGGAGCTCGGCATCGCGGTCGGGGTGACCGTGACGGCCCGGGTGAAGTCCACCGACGTTCACATCGACCTGGCTTAGCGGAACAGGGAGACGACGGGGGCATCGTGCCCCGGCGGCCGGTCAGCCGCAGTGCAGCGCCGCGTAAAGGTCGACCTTGTGGTCGAGGCGGGTGAGGTCCCGGCCCGTGAGGGCCTCCACCCGGTCGATCCGGTAGTGCACGGTGTTGACGTGCAGATGCAGGGCTTCCGCCGTGCGCGTCCAGGAGCAGTTGTTGGCCAGGAAGACCTCCAGGGTCTCCCGAAGCATCCCCTCCCCCAGGGCCCCCAGCGTCCGAGCGCCGAACACCGTCCGCACCTCGGGCGGGACGCCCGCCAGCAGTGCGGCGAGGGTGTCCAGCTGCTCGATCCCGCGGACCGGGATCTCCTCGTCGGCCGCCGTCAGGGCGAACCGGGCCTGGCTCAGCGACTCGCGCAGCCCCTCGGTCCCGACAGCCTGCGCGCCGACGCCCAGGCGCAGATCCGCCTCCGGGTCCCCGCAGGCCTGGAGCAGCGGCCACACCAAGCGGAGCCGGGCCGCCGCGTCCGTACCCGGAGCCTCCGCGTCCGGGCCCTCGTACAGCACCGCCGCCGTGCGGCCCACCGCGTGCGGGGCCCCGTCCAGATGCCCCAGGGCCTCGGCCAGGGCGTCGCCGGAGGTCGCGGCCAGCACCCGGTAGCGGCCGTCCGCGGGCAGGCCGGCCGCGCCAAGGGCCTCCTCCAGCACCCCGGGGTCGGCGGGAATCCCTTCCAGTAGCGCGATCAAGTCCTGCCCCGCCACGCGCGCACCGGCAACCCGGCGGCTCTGCCCGTCGCGGTACTGGGCGAGGATCTCGGCGATCTCGTGGAGCACGCGCGGCGGGGCCGCGTCCGGGTCGGGGAGGTGCAGGTGCCAGGCGTCGTACGGGGTGCTCTCGGCCTCGACGCGCAGCCAGACCCCGCCCCTCGCGGGCGCCGACGCCGCCTGCCGGGCCGACAGGGCAGGCGCGGACGGGGTGCGGGCCACCGTGCGGCCGCTGGCGGTGAGCAGATAGCAGGCCACCCGGCCGAGGTGCGCGCATGCCCGGTCCAGCAGTTCAGCCGGTCCGGCCCCGCCCTCGGCGAGCCGGCTCAGCTCGCCGCGCACGTTCTCTGGCAGGGCGAAGGCGCGGTTGCGGGTGGGGCGGCGGCTGAGATCGCCCCACTGGCGCAGGTACACCGCCTCGGTCACCGCCCGGAAGCTGGTGGTCGCGGGCACGGCCGCGATGGGCACCCGGTGGGCCCGGCAGGCGGCGACCAGCTCGTCGGGCACACCTCCGTGGGTCTCCTCACCGGCCAGCAGGGCCGTGGCCCCGGCGTCGGCGAGGGCGGCGACGAATCGGTCCGCCTTCGCCGGGTCGCCTTCCGCCCACCACACCAGGCCGCTGAGCACGAGCTCTCCGGGGCCCAGGAACCTGCCCGGGTCCTCCAGGTCGGTGGCGGTGACCCCGCTGATGTCCTGGCCGAGAAGGGCCTCCTCGCCCCAGAGCAGGGTGAGGCCGAGGTCGTCGGACTGGAGGAGGTCGAGGACGTGCATGGCAGGGACTCCTTGCGGTGGGCAGTAACCCACATTCGCTAGGTGAAGAGGCGGAAGTCCATCGTAAATGCAAGCACAAAGACCAGATGACCTCTTGGTTGATCATCCAGGAACGGTCACGGGGAGGCTGTGTGATTCCGTGGCCCGGACCAGTCGTTTCGGCCTCGCCTCGTTGCTTCACTGGCGGGAACCCCGCGGTTGTTCGCCGTCGGGCCGGAGAGGACAGTGGCTCAAATTGGATCTCAATACGGTGCTCGACGTACGCGATGCCCGCCGCCGCGAACCCTGGCGTCCGGGTGACGCCTGGCTCGGCGGCGGCACGTACCTCTTCTCCGAGCCCCAGCCCCACATCCGCCGTCTCGTCGACCTCTCCCGGATGGGCTGGCCGCCCCTGTCCCGGCAGCCCGACGGCTCCCTCGACATCGCCGCCACCTGCACCATCACCGAGCTGTCCCGCTTCGGCCGGACCCTGCCCGCCACGGCCGCGCCGCTCTTCGAACAGTGCTGCCGGGCCTTCCTCGCCAGCTTCAAGATCTGGAACATGGCGACCGTCGGCGGCAACCTCTGCAACGCCCTCCCCGCCGGACCGATGATCTCCCTCACCGCCGCCCTCGACGGCACCGTCCTCCTCCAGGGCCAGGACGGCGCCACCCGCCGCCTGCCCGTCACCGACTTCATCCGCGGAGCCGGCGTCAAGGACCTGCGCGACGGCGAACTGCTGCGCTCGGTGCGGCTGCCCGCCCGCGCCCTGGACTCCCGTACGGCCTTCCGCCAGGCCTCCCTCTACGGCCTCGGCCGCTCCGGCGCCCTCGTCATCGGCGCCCACGACCCCCAGGACGGCTCCCTCACGGTCACCGTCTCGGCCGCCACCACCCGGCCCTTCCGCTTCTGGTTCGCCCTGCCGCCCACGGCGGCCGAGCTGCGCCGGACGATCGACGACACCGTCCGGCCCGACGAGTGGTACGACGACATCCACGGACTGCCCGCCTGGCGGCGCCACATGGCGCTGCTCCTCGCCGAGGAGATCCGCCGCGAGCTCGACCCCGAGGAGGTTTCCCGATGAGCTACGAGATCGAGATCAACAAGCGGCGCTTCGAGGACGAGCCCCGCTCCGGCCAGTGCCTGCGCACCTACCTCCGCGAGCGCGGCTGGTTCGGCGTGAAGAAGGGCTGCGACCAGGGCGACTGCGGCGCCTGCACGGTCCACGTCGACGGGCAGCCCGTCCACAGCTGCCTCTACCCGGCCGTCCGCGCCGAGGGCCGCGCGGTCACCACCGTCGAGGGACTGTGCCCGCCCGGCGGCGAGCTCCATCCCGCCCAGCAGCAGTTCCTCGACGCCCAGGGCTTCCAGTGCGGCTTCTGCACCGCCGGATTCCTGATGACCACCTCCGCCCTCCAGGCCGAGCGGGGCACCGCCCACGACGACGGCAAGCTCGAGGACCTCCCCCGCGCCTTCAAGGGCAACATCTGCCGCTGTACGGGCTACCGCGCCATCGAGGACGCCGTACGCGGCGTGAAGCACGTCGAAACCCCGGAGGCGGGAAAGGCCGTCGGCAAGAGCCTCGGCGCCCCCGCCGGCCCCCAGGTCGTCACCGGCACCGCCCGCTACACCTTCGACATCGACGTCCCCGGCCTGCTCCACATGAAGCTGCTGCGCTCCCCGCACCCGCACGCCCGCATCGTCTCCATCGACACCACCGACGCCCTCCGAGTCCCGGGCGTCCACGCGGTCTTCACCCACCACGACGCCCCCGACCACCTGTACTCGAGCGCCCGCCACGAGCACCCCACCGAGGACCCGATGGACACCCGGGTCCTGGACGACGTGGTCCGCTTCGTCGGCCAGCGCGTGGCCGCCGTGGTCGCCGACTCCGAGCAGGCCGCCGAGGAGGGGTGCCGCCGCGTGGTGGTCACGTACGAGGAACTCCCGTACGTCATCGACCCGGAGGAGGCCATGCTCCCGGGCGCCCCCGTCCTCCACCCCAAGGGACCCGAGTCGGGCATCTTCCGCGCCGAGAACAACGTGTGCGGCGAGGTCCACAACACCCTCGGCGACATGGAGATGGGGTACGCGGAAGCGGACGTCGTCTACGAGGAGACCTTCCACACCCAGCGCGTGCAGCACGCCAGCCTCGAAACCCACGGCAGCGTCGCGTACTTCGAGCCCAAGGAGGACGGCTCCCCGGGCGAGCGCATCACCGTCCGCTCCTCCACCCAGGCGCCGTTCCTGACCCGGCGGGCGCTGTGCGCCCTCTACGACCTGAACGAGGACGAGGTCCGTGTCGTCGCGGGCCGCGTGGGCGGCGGGTTCGGCGGCAAGCAGGAGATGCTCACCGAGGACATCGTGGTCCTCGCCGCCCTGAAACTGCGGCGGCCCGTGAAACTCGAATTCACCCGCGCCGAGCAGTTCTACGGAGCCACCACCCGCCACCCCTTCAAGATCACCATCAAGATCGGCGCCAAGAAGGACGGCACCCTCACCGCGCTGCGCATCCGGGTCGTCTCCAACACCGGCGCCTACGGGAACCACGGCCCGGCGGTGATGTTCCACAGCGTCGGCGAGTCCTTCGCGGTCTACAAGGCCCCGAACAAGCAGGTCGAGGCCTACTCCGTCTACACCAACGGGGTGCCGGCCGGCGCCTTCCGCGGCTACGGCCTGGGCCAGGTCCTCTTCGCCCTCGAATCGGTGATGGACGAGCTCGCCGTCCGGCTCGGCATGGACCCGCTCGTCCTGCGCGAGAAGAACGTCATCGGCCCCGGCGACCACATGGTCACCCCGATCGGCCACGAAGAGGACCTCTTCATCGCCTCGTACGGGATGAAGCAGTGCATGGACGTCGTCCGCAAGGCCATCGCCGAGGACCGCAGCCACGAGGACGTTCCCGAGGGCTGGCTCACGGGTCAGGGCACGGCGGTCGCGATGATCGCGACCGGCCCGCCCGGCGGCCACTACGCCGACGCCCGGATCAGCCTGCTGCGCGACGGGACGTACGACATCGCGGTGGGCACGGCGGAGTTCGGCAACGGCACCACCACCGTCCACCAGCAGATCACCGCCGGAGCCCTGAACACCACGGTCGACCGGATCGCGGTCCGCCAGTCCGACACCGACGTGGTCCGGCACGACACCGGCGCCTTCGGGTCGGCCGGCACGGTGGTGGCGGGCAAGGCGGTCATGCTGGCCGCCGACTCCCTCGCCGAGCGCCTCACCACCTTCGCCGCCCGCCACACGGGCGTGGCCCGGCACCTGTGCAAGCTGTCCGCCGAAGCCTTCGACTGCGCGGGCCGCGTCGTCACCCTCAAGGAGCTGTACGAGGCCGCGTACGAGGCCGGCAAGCTCGACGAGCTCGCCGCCGACGGCCACTGGGGCGGCTCACCGCGCTCGGTAGCCTTCAACGCCCAGTGGTTCCGGATCGCCGTCGACCCGGAGACCGGCGAGATGAGGATCCTGCGCAGCGTCCACGCGGCGGACGCGGGCAAGGTCATGAACCCGATGCAGTGCCGCGGCCAGGTCGAGGGCGGCGTCGCCCAGGCCCTCGGCGCCACCCTCTTCGAGACCGTACGGGTCGACGAGCGCGGCGAGGTCACCACGGCCGCTTTCCGCCGCTACCGCCTCCCGCAATACGCCGATGTCCCGCGCACCGAGGTCCACTTCATGGAAACCTCCGACGCGATCGGCCCCCTCGGCGCCAAGTCCATGTCCGAGAGCCCCTTCAACCCGGTGGCCCCCGCCTTCACCAACGCGCTGCGCGACGCGACGGGAATCCGCTTCACAGAACTTCCGGTGACGCGCGACATCGTCTGGCAGAAGATCCATCAGAAGATGCAAGGTGGGATCGAATGATGACGCCATACTTGCAGCTTGAATCAGACGCCCAAACTTGCAGATGAGGTTCTGGAACGCGCAGTCCCGGGCATGACAAACGCATGGCCAAACTCATGCTGCACGGAGACCTCGACCACCCCGCGACCCTGAGCGTCGCCGACCTGCGCGCATGGCAACAACGCACGGCAGCGGTCACCTTCGACTGCGCGACCAACGGCCCGCAACACCACGCGTTCGAAGGACCGCTGCTGCGCGACGTAGTCGCGGACGCGGGTCCCGCGTTCGACGTCCGTCGCAGAAAGGACCGAAGTCGCTTCCTGCTCGCGATCAGCGGCGGGGACGGGCACCACACCGTCCTGTCCTGGGCCGAACTGGACGCCGACTTCGGTGACGCCCCCATCCTTCTCGCCACCCGACTCGACGGCGAGGACCTCGACGAGGCAGGAGCTCAGCTGGTGGTCCCCTCGGACCGGTGCGGGGCGCGCTACGTCAGCGCCGTCACCCACGTGTGGTTCGGCGCACTCTCACCACCGAGCCTCGGGCTTTGAGCAACTTGGGCGGTGTCGACGCCAGAGCTGGGAGCCGTGTTCGCACATCCGTCCTGGACCCAGTGCTGCTCCGCGGAAGTTCGCGGAGGGTGTTGATCAGATGGTCAATCCGCTGAGGTAGAGGCTGCGTGCCCAGCCATGAGGGCGCGGGCGAAGTCGGCGAGGGTGCGGGGGCGTGCCCGGTAAGCCTGCGCACGGAGTCGGCGGCGCCGGCACCACCCTCTCGGCGACCCACGGCGGCAGGCCCGCCCGAGCATGCCGGCCAGGGGCTGCCTCGTCGTGTACTGCGACATACTCCAGCGAGGGCTGTCGAGAGCCTGTGGGCGACCTCGGTGAAGGATTCCAGGCGGACCAAGATCCGGGCCAGCTGGCGAGCTGCCGGGGGCGTGCAAGACCCGGGACCACTCCCAAACCTTCCCCTCCCACGCCAGCTTCTCCGCCTCGGGACCACCAGGACCAAGATCCGGACCATTTCCGGACCAGGCCCCGCCAAGGAGCCGCACCAACTACCGTTTCCCCTGGTCAGCATGGGTTCCGCTGCTGTACCACCAGCAGACGAAGAATCTGCTGGTACTCAAAGGCCGACTCCAGCGGGAGTCCGGTCTTCGTTGTGCGCCCGCCAACTGCGACACGGCGGAGTGGGTCGTGCGCTCGAATTTGGGGATCGAGGCGCACCAACCAACGCCCAGCACGAAGGGTCACGAGAGGCGGAACTCAGCCTGATTCTCTGCACTGCCGCTTTGCCCCGCCTCGACCACAAACAAGGCTCGCTCAACGCAGCGTAACCAGCACCGAACCAGCACGGGACGGGTCGCGAGGGGTGCTGACGTGGGCTTTCAGGTCAGCACCAAACCAGCACGGGAGTCAGCACCGCCTACCCAAAAGAGCCCTAACTCTGCAATTCCGACAGGGCCTCACGGCCCCGTTCCGGAGGGGTTGCGGGGCGGTCGTTCAGGTCACGTGGTGCCGGGACACACCAGTCGTGGCCCGATTGTGATGGCAGGCCACATATGCGGGTGACCTGCGGACTTCTACGTTGTGGCCACACCCGACGTCCCCGCAGACACCCTGGAAGTGGTGCACATGGCCTCCACCGGTACCGACCCCAAGGCTCCATCCGGAATCCGGCGGATCGTTGCCGCCAGCCTGATCGGGACCACCATCGAGTGGTACGACTTCTTCCTCTACGGGTCCGCCGCCGCCCTCGTCTTCAACACCCTGTTCTTCCCCTCCAGTGACCCCCTGGTCGGGACCCTCCTCGCGTTCCTCACCTACGCCGTCGGCTTCGCCGCCCGCCCCCTGGGCGGGATCGTCTTCGGGCACTACGGCGACCGGATAGGCCGCAAGAGGCTGCTGGTGCTCAGTCTGCTGATGATGGGCGGCGCCACCTTCGCGATGGGGCTGCTGCCCACCCACGCGAGCATCGGGGTCGGCGCGCCGATCCTGCTCACCGTGCTGCGGCTGGTGCAGGGCTTCGCGCTGGGCGGCGAGTGGGGCGGGGCCGTCCTGCTCGTCGCCGAGCACGGCGACGACCGGAACCGGGGCTTCTGGGCGTCGTGGCCGCAGGCCGGCGCCCCGGGCGGCAACCTGCTCGCGACGGGCGTCCTCGCGTTCCTCGCGGCCGTGCAGTCCGACGAGGCGTTCCTGGCCTGGGGGTGGCGGGTGCCGTTCCTGCTGTCGGGGGTGCTGGTGGTCATCGGGCTGTGGATCCGGGTGTCGGTGTCCGAGTCGCCCGCCTTCCTGGAGGCCCGGGCCCGGGCCGAGGCAGAGGAGGCGGCGGGCGAGCGGCGCAGGCCGCCGGTCGTCGAGGTCCTGCGCACCGGCCGGCGGGGCATCCTCACGGCGATCGGCACCCGGCTCGGGGAGAACGTCTCGTACTACATCCTGACGGCCTTCCTCCTGGTGTACGTCACCGTCCACCTCCAACTGCCGAAGAGCGACGCGCTGAACGCCGTCCTGATCGGTTCGGCCGTGCACTTCGTGACGATCCCGATGTGGGGCGCCCTGTCGGACCGGATCGGCCGTCGGGCGGTCACGCTCGTCGGGTCGATCGGCATGGCGGGCTGGGCCTTCGCCTTCTTCGCCCTGCTGGACACCCGGTCGTTCCCGATGATCGCGGTCGCGGTGACGGCCGGGCTGCTGTTGCACGGGGCGATGTACGGCCCGCAGGCGGCCTTCATCTCGGAGCTGTTCGACACCCATGTCCGCTACTCCGGCGCCTCCATGGGCTCCCAGCTCGCCTCCATCCTCGGTGGCGCCCTGGCTCCGATCATCGCGGTCGAACTCCTGCGGGACCACGATTCGTCCCTGCCCGTCTCCCTGTACCTCTGCGCGGCGGCGCTGGTCACGACGGTGACGGTGCTGCTGGCCCGGGAAACGAAGGGTCGCAGCCTGACCGGGGCGAACAGCGCCCCCTCGGGGGCCGCCCGCCCGGAGTCCGCCCCCGTCGGCCGCTGATCGGCCGCCGCCCGTAAGCTCACCCCCGTGACGAACCCGGACAGCCCGCGGACACGGGCAGGCGTACGGGACCTGCTCGGGTTGCTGGCCCTCGGTGCTCCCGCCGAGGACCTCGCCCGGCCGGTGGCGGACGCACGCGCCGCCGGCGCTCCCGCCGGAGAGCTCGCCGACCTGGAGGAAGCCACGCGCGCGGCACTGGACGTCCACCGCACGCTGGCCCAGCACCGGACCCGTGAGGCCGAGTTGACGGCGCTGTTCGACACGGCGGGCGACCTCGCGGCGCTGCGCGACCTGGACGCGGTACTGCGGGCGATAACCCACCGGGCCAAACAGCTCCTGCACACGGACGTCACGTACCTCTCGCTGAACGACGAGGGCGCGGGCGACACCTTCATGCGGGTCACCGACGGTTCGGTGTCCGCAGCGTTCCAGCAGTTGCGGCTCGGCATGGGCGAGGGGTTGGGCGGGCTCGTGGCCCAGACCGCCCGCCCGTACGCCACCGGGGACTACCAGAGCGACCCGCGGTTCCGGCACACGGGTCCGATCGACCGGGCGGTCGGCGAGGAGGAACTGCACGCCATCCTGGGGGTGCCGTTGCGGCTCGGGCCGAAGGTGATCGGCGTCCTGTTCGCCGCCGACCGCAACCCGCGCGAGTTCTCCGCGCGGGAGGTGGCGCTGCTCTCCTCGCTCGCCGACCACGCGGCGATAGCCATCGACGGGGCCCGTCTCCTGGAGGAGACCCGCCGGGCGTTGTCCGAGCTGGGCGTCGCCTCCCGCACCATCCAGGAGAACAGCGACGCGCTGCGTCGAGCGGAGGAGGCCCACGACCGGCTCACGGGGCTCGTCCTGCGGGGCGGGGACATCGCGGAGGTGGCGGCGGCCATCGGAACGCTCCTCGACGGGGGCACCCTGGTGCACGACGCCGACGGGACGGAACTGGCCCGTTCCCGGACCGGTTCCCGGCCCGCGCCCGCCGAGGCCGTGGCGGCTTCCCGGGCCGGTGGCCGGGCCGTCCCCCTGGACGGGACCTGGGTGTGCGCGGTACTCGCCGGTCCGGAGATCCTGGGCAGCGTCACCCTGACCGGACGCCCCGGGCTCGACGCCGCGGGGCGCCGCCTGTTCGAACGGGCGGCCACGGTCGCGGCGTTGCTGCTGCTCCTGCGCCGTTCGGTCGCCGAGACCGAGGACCGGATCCGGGGCGAGCTCCTCGGTGACCTGCTCAGTCCCGCGGCGGATCCGGCGGGCCTGGCCGTCCGCGCCCGCCGGCTGGGCGTCGACCTGGCTCGGCCCCAGGCCCTCTTCGTGCTGCACAGCGACGCCGCGCCGCGGCCGCGACTGCTCGCGGCGGCCGCGCACCAAGCGCGTGCGCGGCGGGGGTTGGCGGGCGTCCACCACGACCACGCGGTGCTCATGGCCCCTTCGGAGGCGCCCGGGCCCGACGCCGTGGCCCTCGCCTCGGCCCTCGGGCGGGCGGTGGGAGGCCCGGTCACGGTCGGTGCGGCGGGCACGAACGGCGACTGCGCCACGCTGCCGGCGGCGCACGGGGAGGCCCTGCGTTGCCTGTCGGCGCTGCGGGCCCTGGGACGCGCCGGGGACGGCGGCACGCTGGCCGGTCTCGGTTTCCTGGGGGTACTTCTTGGTGAGGGACCCGACCTGACCTCTTACGTACGGACCACGCTCGGGCCCCTACTGGAGTACGACGAGCGGCGCGGCAGCGACCTCGTGCACACCTTGCGGACCTACTTCGCGGCGGGGATGAGCCAGTCCCGGGCGAAGGACCTCCTGCACGTCCACGTCAACACCGTCGTGCAGCGCCTGGACCGCATCGGCCGGCTGCTCGGCGCGGACTGGCAGTCACCCGACCGGGCCCTGGAACTCCAGCTCGCGCTCCGGTTGCACCAGGTGTCCTGACGGGTCGACCGACGGACCCGGGTCCGACAGTCCCCGAACGCGCTCGACGACCCGCGTCTCGTAATGGACGGCGAAGGCGATCGCCGCGGACCCCAGCAGCGCGCTGAGGACGAACACCAGCACCAGCGCGGTCACGGCCCTTCCCCGGCTCGGGGGCAGGGCGGTCGCCCGGTCCGGCCGACCCTCGGGATGCCGGATGGTGACCGCGGCTCCGGGGGCGGTGGTGGGTGGGCCGCCCGCCTCCTCGAAGCGGTGGATGCGGCCGTCCGGGGTGACGAACTCGTACACGTGGTGGTGCGTCCGGACGCGGCGGCCGTCCCGACGGCGCACGACGACCCGTCCGTCGACGCACCGACCGACCAACTCGGTGCCGCCGCTCCAGGCGGAGTTCAGCCGCCGGAGCCGGACGACGGCCCGGACGGACGCCGCAACGCAGAGGACGAGGATCAGGGCGGGCACGACCAGGGGCAGACGGCTCATCCTGTGACGGTAGTTCAAACGCACGCGGGACACACCGGTTGGCGATCGGGGTGCGGACACCGGGGAGACGGCACCGGAGCCCCGCCTCACCACACGTTGACATTCCCGCAATTCCCCTGACCCTAAAGGGCAATTACTTAACCCAGGGTCACTTGACCGCAATACTCCTGATCAATGAGTCTGATCATCGGTTCCGGTGAATCGGGTGAATCGACGGGGAGGGCGCGGTGAAATCGAAGATGTTCGCCCTGCCCGTCGGGGCGCGCGGGCTGCCGGCCACGTTCTGGTGGATCTGGGCGAGCATTCTGGTGAATTGGCTCGGCGCTTTCGCCGGGCCGATGTTGGCCATTTCCCTCACCGAGGGCCACGGCCATTCCCTTTCGTACGCCGGATTCGTCGTCTCGTTGCTCGGCGCCGGTGCCGTGGCCGGCTCCGCGGTCGGTGGTGTGCTCGCCGACCGGATCGGCCGTCGGGCCACCATGTTCGCGGGCCACTGCTTCACCGCAGCCGGCATGGTCGCGCTCGGCCTGTGCCAAGGCCGCTGGGCGCTCGCCGTGGCGGCGCTCGCGGCGGGGTTCGGTGCGGCCTCCGTACGCCCGGCCGCGCAGGCCGCGCTCGCCGACGTGGTCGCCGCACGGGACCGACAGCGCGCCTTCGGGTTGAACTACTGGGCCGTGAACACGGGTACGGCCGTGTCGGCAGCGCTGGCGGGCCTGCTCGTCGGGTACGGCTACACCCCGCTCTTCCTGGCCGACGCCGCGACCACCCTGGTCTGCGCCGTCGTGGTCCTCGTGAAGGTTCCCGAGACCCGGCCCGAACCGGCGCGGGGCGCTGCCGGGGCCCGGCACGGCGAGCCCGGATCCGCGCCGCCGTCCGCCGAGCCCGCGTCCCCGCCGTTCGCCCTGTTCGTGGTCTTCGTGCTCCTCGTGCTCGTCTTCGGGTCGGTGTACGAGCAGAAGGCCGCGGCCCTCCCCGTCGTGATGGTCCAGGACGGGCACGCGCCGGCCGTGTTCGGCCTGCTGATGTCGCTGAACGCGCTGCTCATCGTGTTCCTCCAACTCCCCCTCACCCGCCTGGTACAGGGCCGTTCCCGGGCGCTGGTGCTGCTGGCGGGCGGGGTGCTGGCCGGCGGCGGGTTCGGGCTCACCGCGGCGGCCGACAGCACGGCGGCCTTCGCCTTCACGGTCGTCGTCTGGACGTTCGGCGAGATGCTCTTCGCCCCGACGGTGGGCGCGGTGGCCGTGGAACTCGCCCCCGTCCACCGGCGCGGCCGCTACCTCGGCCTGTACGGAGCGGCCTGGTCGGGAGCCGCCTTCGTCGGCCCGGCGGGCGGCGGGCGGCTCCTCGACCACTGGGGGCCCGGCGCCCTGTGGCCGGTGTGCGCCCTCGCGGGGGCCGCCGCCGGCGCGGGCTGCGCGCTGATCGTCCGCCGGCACACCCACCTCCGTGCGGCAGCCGCCGTACGGGAGGGCGACGGTGGCTCCCCGCCGCCGACGCCCGCCCCTGCCGGATCCGGCAGGGGTACCGCACCCGAGAGGATCTCGAAATGAACCAGCAGTTCGTCGTCAACACCTGTGTCAGCGCGTACGTCGCCGAGGAGGCCGAGCAGTTCGTCGTGAACACCTGCGTCCACGCGTTCCTCGCCGAGGAGGCCGAGCAGTTGGTCGTGAACACCTGCGTCAGCGCGTACGTCGCCTGATGCAGGCACTGCCCGCCGCGCGGCCCGGCCCGGACGGCGACAGCCGCCCCGGGCCGGGCTCCGGCCCGTCCCCGTCCCCCGCCGGTGCTCCGTCCCCCGCCTTCATCGCCCGGACGCGGGTGTTCGCCGGGCCGGGCGGCCTTCCGTCCCGGCTGCACCTGGCCGTCACGGACGTGACGGGCGCCGCGGACGTCCCGCAGACGTTCGGCACCTCCTGGGACGGCCCCGAACGGGCCCGGCTCGGTTCCGAGGGCGAGGCCGTCGAGCGGTACTGCGGCGCGCGGCCCCCCGAGCCGTCGCGGATGCTGTACGCGAGCCACCGGGAGCTGCTCCGGCGCGGTGTGCCCGCGCTGGACCCGCGGGACCTGGTCCTCCACTCGCCCCGCCAGTACGCCCGCCCCGGGTTCCCCTTCCGGCCGTTCCTGCCGGACTCCCCCGCCCACTGGGTCGAGGGGCGGTCCGCGGCCGACGACCGGCCCGTCCACGTGCCCGCGTTCCTGGTGTACGCCGCCTGGCAGCGCATGCCGCACCTGGCTCCCGAGCCGTTGTACGCCTTCCCCGCCCTCGGTGGCATCGCCTCGGGTCCCAGCCCGGACTTCGCGCTGCTGTCCGGTCTGGAGGAGGTCGTCGAACGTGATGCCGCCGCCGTGTGGTGGGCCAACGCGCATCCCCTTCCCGCGCTGCCCCTCACCGACCGGCTGCGGCCGCTGACGCGGGGCGCCCCGCGCGGGTTCGAGGTCCGGCTGGTCCGCGTCGACAACGAGTTCGGCGTCCCCGTGGTGGCCGCGGGAGTGCGCAGCACCGACGAGGGATGGCTCACGTACGGCTCCGCGGCGAAGGCCGACCCGGCGGACGCCGCGGCGAAGGCGCTGGCCGAGGCGTACTCGCTGCAACTCACCTGCCGCTCGCTGGACGATCCGTCCGCCCGGCCCGCGACACCCGGCCGCAGGTCGCCGCTGAAGGCGTGGCGGCGGGACCGCCGCTACCTCGACGACTACCGGCCCGACGCGACGGATGTCGTCGAGCAACTGTGCCAGCAACAGCTGTTCCTGGACCGGCGGGCCGCCGACCGGGTCGCGCCCTGGGCCTGGGACCTGCCGGAGGGCCGCTGGGACGAACCGGCGGTCCCCGCCTACCGGGATGCGGGAGGGCTCGTGGAGCGGGTCCGTGCGACGGGTCGCGAGGTGCTGGTGGTCCCGCTGTCGACGCGAGCGGAAGCGGAAGCGGGCATGCACGTCGTACGGGTCGTCGTGCCCGGTACGGTCGGGGCGACGCCCGCCGCGTACCTGCCCCTGGGCGGAGATCGGCTGCGGGACGCGGCGGTACGGCTCGGCTGGCGTAGCACGCCCCTGGCCGAGGAGGAGCTCAACACCTTCCCGATGCCGCACTCCTAGACCGTGCCGGCGAAGTCCGTCCCGGGCCGGCGGGGTGCGGGGCTCGTCCACCGCCTCACCGTGGCGGATCCGCCGGCCCCCGCCGTCCCGCCGCGGGTCAGCGGTGGTCGGGGACCTCCGGGCGGTTCGCACGGATGTCCTCGTCCGGCGGCGCTCCGTCACCGGTCCCGCGCAACTGTACGAAGAGCACGGCGAGGGCGGCGGCCAGGGAGACGAGCCCTCCGACGTAGAGGCCCGAGCGGGCTCCCCAGTGTTCGGCGAGCCAACCCAGCAGGAGCGCCCCGACCGGGGTGGTGCCCTGCATGATCAGGGCGTAGAGGGCCATGACGCGGCCGCGGAACCGCGGGTCGCTGCCGAGTTGGATGCGGTGGTTCGTCGCCTGGGCGAAGGTCATCGACGCGAAGCCGGTGGCGGCCAGCAGGACCAGGGCGGTGGCGAAGGTGGGGGCCAGGCCGGTGAGGGTCTCCAGCAGGCCGAAGGCGATGGCGGACGCGACCACCAGCGTGGCGGTGGGCCGGCCCCGACGGGCGGTGGTGACGAAGGCCGCGAGGAGCGAGCCGGCGGCCAGTGCGCTGGCGAGCAGCCCGAACGCCCGCGGGTCGGCGTGGAACACGGTCTTCGCCAGGAGCGGCAGGGTGAGCTGGAAGTTGAAGCCGAACATGCCGACGACACCCACCAGCGCCATGGGCAGCAGCAGGTCCGGTCGGCCGCGGACGTACGCCAGTCCGTCCGCGACCCGGGTGGCGCCCCGTTGCGGGGCGCCACCGCGCTGGAGTTCGCCGGGCCTCATGGCCAGCAGGCTGAGTACGGTGGCCAGGTAGCTGACCGCGTTCAGCGCGATGACGGGGCCGGTGCCGAGGACGCTGATGAGCAGGCCGGCGAGGGCGGGTCCGACGACGCGTGCCGCGTTGAAGTAGGCGGCGCTCAGGGCGGAGGCGTTGGGCAGGAGTTCCGCGCCGACCATCTCGCTGATGAACGACAGCCGGGTCGGCACTTCGACGGCGTTGACCGTGCCGAGGCCCAGGGCGAAGAGGTAGACGTGCCACAGTTCGGCGCCCGGGAGGAGGACCGCGAGGGCGAACAGCAGGGAGAGGACTCCGGAGGCGGCGTTCGCGCAGATCAGGAGTACGCGCTTGTCGTACCGGTCGGCGAGCCGGCCGCCCATGAGGGTGAGCAGCAGGACCGGAGTGAACTGCAGGGCGGTGACCAGGCCCAGGGCCGTTCCCGAGTCCCCGGACAGGGACAGGACGAGCCAGTCCTGGGCGACGATCATCATCCAGGTGCAGGTGACGGACAGCAGCTGGCCGCCGGCGAAGAGCCGGAAGTTGCGTACGGACAGGGCCTCGAAGGTGCGCTTGAGTCGGTTCGCTTGCGCACCAGGGGCGGTCACGGCGGCTCCTCCTTCGATCCGGTCGGGTGCGTGCCGCGCCCGACCGGCAGGCGCCCACGTGCCCGGTCTCGGTCGAACCGTAGCCACAGGCGATCATCGACTGTCTTGAAATGTCTTTCCTTGACGTGGAATGCACTTTCTCCTGAATGAATTTAACGTTCATCGGCCGCGCCCATCGACGTACCGGTCACCACCGGCGCGGCGCGGAGCATTCGGAACGGCAATTGACGATCCTTCACCCTCACGAGGCCTGTTTTCCCATGTCCGAATCGAGATCCACCATCGGACGGAAGGTGGCGCTAGCATCGCGGCATGGTCACAGACCGCTCGCACGGCACCTCGCGGGCCCGCCGTCCGGCGGGCCTGCTTCGCCTGCTCGCTCTGACCATGCTGCTGATGAGCCTGTTCTGCGCGCACGGCACCGCCGCGCAGGACGGCGCCGTCCACCCGGGGCCCGGTGCGTCCGGCACGTCGGTGACGCATGCCGTCACCCACACGCTGCCGTCCGGCGCTCCCGGCGCGGACCTCGATCCCGTGCATCCGGCGCACGAGTGCGCGCCGCTGCCGCCGCACCAGGCGGCCGTGTCGGAGGCCTCGTCCACCGCCCCGCACACCGACCCCGGCTGCGTACCTGCCGGTCGCCCGGACCACCGCGCGGGAATCTCGCCGGTCGGAGCCGGCCCCGCGCGTCCCGTCACCTCGGCCGTCCTGCGGGTGTAGAGACCCCGCCCGGCCGCCCCGCCCGCACGGCCGTGCCTGCGCGTCCCGGCGATCCGCCGACCGCCCCGCACCGCCCCGCAC
>NZ_JANFAK020000217.1 GCF_024721315.2 Streptomyces sp. Isolate_45 | reverse complement strand
CTCTTCCGATCTCCCGCCCCGACGGGCCCCTCCCCGCGCCGCCGCGCCGTCCTCGCCGCGGCGGCCCTGACCCTGACGGCCGGCGGCGGCACGGCCGGCTGGCTCGCTCTGCGACCCGATCCGCCCCGGGACCCCGACCCCCGCCCCGAACGGCCCACCCTCGCCATCGGCCTCCAGGCCGACCTGACCGGCCCCGGACGGGCAGTCGGCGAGGCCCAGCGCGACGGCGCCCGACTGGCGGTGGAGGAACTCACCGCCCGTACCGAACTGCCCTTCGCCTACCGGCTGTCCGAGGCCGACGACCAGGGCGCGGCCGGCCCCGCCGCCGAGGCGGCCGAGCGTTTCGCCGCCGACCCCACGGTGGTCGCCGTGCTCGCGGCCACCGGAGGTCCGGCCGTCGCCGCCGCGCTCAGCCGCTACGACCGGGCGGGCCTGCCCCTCCTCAGCGCCTCCGACGGGGACACCACGCGCGTCAATCGCGTATTCACCTGCCTGCGCCCCAACGACGCCTACCAGATGAGGCCCGTCGTGGAGTACCTGACCGGGCGCGACCGGGGCACCACGATGATCGTGGACGACGGCACCCCGTACGGCTGGCAGACCACCCGCGCCCTCAGCGAGGCCCTGCGCGCGGGCAAACGCCCCGTGACCCCGGCGACGGTGGCGGCGGACGCCGACCACACGGCGGTCGCCCGGGACGCCGCCGGGGCCGGCGCGGTGCTGTACGGCGGCGGCCCCGTCGGCGCGGGCCGCTTCGCCCGCGCCCTGGCCGGAGCCGGGTACCGGGGTCGGGTGATCGGCACCCGGGCGGTGCACGACCCGCTGTTCCTCGCGGAGGCGGCCGGGAGCGCGGAGGGCTGGCTGGTCGTCTCCACCGCGGTGGATCCGGCCGCGGCCCCCTCGGCCCGCGCCTTCGACACCGCCTACCGGGCCCGGCACGGCGGCCCGGCGCCGCTGCACGCGGCCGAGGCCTACGACGCCGTGCACCTGCTGGCCCGCTGCGCGCAGGGCCTGGGCCGCGGCAGGGTGGAACGCGGGGACCTGCTCGCGACGGTGCGCACGACGACGTACGAGGGGGTGTCGAAGAAGTACGCCTTCGAAGCGGCGAACGGCACCTTCACCGGCGACGGCGGTCTCCACTTCTACACGGTGTCCTCGGGCCGGTTCCGGCTGCTCGGTGACCGGCCGACGGTCTGGCCCGCGTGACGGAGTGGAGAACCGGCCGGTTGTGGCCGATATGCGAGCACCCTTTCGGGGGACTCCCGTTCGTCCCGTGCGTGGCTAGCATTCTCGTAAGTGCTTGTCGTGCAATCCCATATGGGATTGCGTGATCATGCACGTCCGAGGAGAAGGGGACCGAACATGCGGTTACGCAATGGGGTCGTGGCGAGCGAGATTCCCGACGTGACGTGGGTGAAGAGCAGTGCCAGCGTGGGCAACGGCAACTGTGTGGAAGTCGCCGCACTCGACGGTGGTGGTGTGGCGATCCGGAACTCGCGTTTCCCCGACGGGCCCGCGCTGGTGTTCACGGCGGCCGAGATCGAGGCGTTCGTCGACGGTGTCAAGCGGTCCGAATTCGATCACCTGACGGGGTGACGGCCGGACCGAGGGCTGTTTCGCAGGCTGAATTCCGGGCTAAATCGTAGGCCAAAGCTTGGACGGTCGGGTGGAGGGACTCCATTCTGATGACTGGGACCTGCCCCAGTCGCATAGGAGTTCACATGCCCGCTCTCCCCGAGCCGCTGCCCGATCAGGTCGCTCCGGTATTACCGCTGGGGAGAGAACCGGGCCGGGCGGCGGCCGGCCGCGTCCTGGGCCAGGCACTTCGGGGATTCCGTGAGGACCGCGGTCTCACCCTGCGGGACGTGGCCCCCGTCATCCGCGGATCCGTCTCGAAGATCAGCCGCCTGGAGCGGGGCGAGAGCCCTCCCAAGCCCAAGGACGTCCTGGACCTGGCCCGGCACTACGGACTCGACGCCGAGGAAACGCGCACCCTCGAACGGCTCCTGGAGTTCGCCCAGGACTGCGAGTGGTACGAGCAGTACAGCGATGTGACCCCCGGATACCTCAGGCGCCTCATCCAACTGGAAGGCGACGCCGAGGAGATCTGCCTCTACGAGAACCTCGTGGTCCCCGGCATCCTCCAAACACCCGACTACGCCGCGCACATGGTCAGGGCCGTCATGCCCAGCGCCCCGCACGAGGAGATCGTCCGCGTCGTACAGCTGCGCACGCAGCGCCGCCTGCGGCTCATGGAGGGCGAGGTGCCGCGGCTGACCGTACTGCTCGACCAGGGCGTCCTCAAACGACGCTGCGGCAGCGCCGAGGTGATGCGCGAGCAGCTGTCGTACCTGCTGAGCGCCGGTGACACCGCCAAGGTCAACATCCGCATCCTCGACATGACGTCGGGGTACGTCGCCGCGCCGCCGTACCCGATCACGCACCTCAAGTTCCGCGACGGCGGGCCCGGCGAGCTCGCGTACGTCGAGCACATCAACGGCGCGAACTACGTGACCCGGCCGCGGGCCCTTGACGACCACCGCAACGCGCTGAGCAACCTGCGGGTCGCGGCGGCCTCCAGGGACCGCAGTCGGGAACTGATCGTCGAGGCGCTGGGCCTTCCGCTGAACCGGGGTCAGCGCAGGCGACCCACGCCGCCCCACTCGACCCAGTCCTTGGGCCGGAGTTCGGCCGGGGGCGGAGCGCTGTCGGGGCGCCAGTCCACCACGTCGACGAGACGTGGTTCGAGGATGTCCAGACCGTCGAAGTACCGCTCGACCTCGTGGGTTTCGCGCACCCGGCCCCAATGGCCGTGCGTGCTCACGTCCATGAGCCGCGTGACGTCCTCGCGCACGACCGGATCGTCGCTGACGAGCTGGCAGATCACCATGAAGCTGCCCGGCGGCAGCATGGCCGCGGTCCGGCGCACGACCGCGGCGGGATCCATCTCGTCGCCGGTGTCCGGAATGCAGTGCAGGACCGACACGAACAGGGCGGCCATCGGCGCCTCCCAGTCCAGGAAGGTGTCCGTCGCCCGCCGGATCGAGGCGGTGTCGCGCATGTCCCGCGAGATGACCAGGGTGCCCGCGTTGTCGTGGAGCGTCGTCTGCGCGTGGGCGAGGACCATCGGATCGTTGTCGACGTACGCGACCTTGCAGCCGGGATCGACGCGCTGCGCCACCTCGTGGACGTTGTCCTGGGTGGGGAGGCCGGATCCGTGGTCGAGGAACTGCCGGATGCCGTAGTCCTCGACGAGGGTCCGCACGACCCGGGTGAGGAACGCCCGGTTGTTCCGGGCCAGGAGTTGGGTGCTGGGCGCGATCTCCAGCAGCTTGGCGCAGGCAGTGCGGTCGCTGTCGTAGTTCTCCACGCCGCCCAGGAGCCAGTCGTACATGCGCGCCACGCTCGGGGTGTGCATGTCGATCACGGGTGGCTGGGGGTTCTGCCCTAAGTCCATGTGCCCTCCTCGTGGCCCTGCCGGGCCTGTGCCGTGGAACCGGCCCATGGTAGGGAGTGGGCGGACCCCCTGCCAATGGCCCGTACCCGCTTCCGGCCGGTCCCGCGGCTCGCCGACGGTTCCGGCCGGCCCGTGGGCGGCGGTGCCGGCCCGCCGGGCGACGCGCCGGCTCAGTAGGTGACGACGATCCGCCGCGCCGGCCCGTCCACCCGGATGTTGCCGCCGACGGGGACCACGAGTTGCGGGTCGGTGTGGCCGAGGTCGACGTCGAACACGGCCGTCGTGTCCGGGGCGTACTCCCGCAGGGCCCGCAGGACGGCCTCCCGCTGCCGCTGCCGGAAGCCGGCCCGCCCCGACGGGTCGAGGGGGTTCTCGAACGACCAGCTCTTGGCCCGCCCCATCAACAGGGCGGGGAACTGCCGCAGGAGACCGCGTTCGCCCATGCTCCGCAGGACGCGGTACACCTCCTCGGCGCGCGGCATGTCCTCCGAGGTCTCCAGGAACAGGACCCGGCCCGCGTGGGAATCCGAGGGCCCGACCCGGCCGGCCATCAGGAGCTGGGAGAGGATCTCCAGGTTGCCTCCCCAGCCGGGCCCCTCGACCACCCGGTCGCCGCCGTGCCAGGTCCAGCCGTCGACCGGCTCCGTCTCCGGTTCGGAGTCGAAGGTGCGCGGATCGTCCCAGGGGCTGTCGACGTCCCGGGACGCGGACGCCGCGGTCAGCTCGTACGGGCCGGAGGTGAACAGCGCCGCGCGCAGCGAGTCCGCCGTCGCCGGGTGCAGCTTCCCGGGCCGGCCCAACTCGACCATCACCGAGCCGCCGTGGTAGGTGACCATGCCGAGGTCCCGTAGGAACAGCAGCAGGTTGGTGTTGTCGCTGTAGCCGAAGAACGGCTTGGGGTGGGCGCGCAGGAGTTCGCGGTCCAGGTGCGGCAGGACCGTGATCTGGTCGTCGCCGCCGATGCTGGCGATCACGGCCTTGACCTCGGGGTCCGTGAAGGCCGCATGGAGGTCGGCGGCCCGTTCCGCGGGTGTCGCGCCCATGCGCCGGGTCGTCGGGTACTCGACGGTCCGCAGCCCGAAGTCCTCCCGGAGCCTGCGCAGCCCCAGCTCGTACGGCAGCGGGAACAGTGCGGGCAGCCCGGACGAGGGGGACAGCACCGCGACCAGGTCGCCGGGGCGGGGCTTGGCGGGGTGGACGGGCTCGATCACTGTCATCGGGCGATGGTAGACGAGGTCGCGGGCAGGACCCCGGGGTGGTGAGCCGCCCGAAGATCGCAGAATCGAACGGGCGTGCGTCCGGGTGCGGGTTGCGGATGCGCGGCGGCGGGGGTGGCGCCACAGTGGGCCCATGGGTATCGAAGACTATGGCGGCGGGCCCGGCGCCCAGCAGACCGGCGTACTGGTGGTCACGACCAACGACGTCCCCGGATACCGGGTCGAGCAGGTCATCGGAGAGGTCTTCGGGCTCACCGTGCGCTCCCGGCACCTGGGCAGCCAGATCGGCGCGGGCCTGAAGTCCATGATCGGCGGCGAACTCAAGGGCCTGACCAAGACCCTCGTCGAAACCCGCAACCAGGCCATGGACCGGCTCATCGACCAGGCCAAGGCGCGCGGCGCCAACGCGGTGCTGATGATGCGCTTCGACGTCACGGAAGCCGCCGACGTCGGTACCGAGGTGTGCGCCTACGGCACGGCCGTCGTGCTGGTGCCCGGCTCCTGACCGGGGGCCCGGCTCCCGGCCGGGAGCCCGCCCGCCCCGCCCCGTGAGCCCCCGCCGTCCCGTAAGTCCAGGACGGCGGCACGCTTTGTCCATGGGCCTCGTGCCGTGCGGTCCGCAAGCTGACAGGTCAGTGAGCGGACCGCACGGCTCCGGCAGTCGTGCGGTCTTCCGCGCCAGGAAGCGCCGACCCCCGGAGGCCCGATGCGCACCCCCCTCTGGCCGACCGCGGCAGCGGTCTCCGGCCTCATCGCCACCCTGCTCGTCTCCGCGCCCGTGGCGGCCGCCCCACCCGCGCCGCGGCCCGCGGCCGCCCCGCTGACGATCACCTCGCCCGACCTGTCCGTCACCGTGGACAGCGCCTTCCCCCGCGTCATCGGCTACACCCGGCGCGCCACCGGTGACGCGCTCCACGGCAACGAGGACCCGCTGGGCGCGATCCTCGTCAACGGGACCGTCCACACGCCCACCGTCACCTCCGTGCCCTCCGCGTCCGCGGTCGACTACGTGCTGAACTTCTCCGGAGTCACCGTCAGATCCCGTCTGTCCGTCCTGGGTTCGGTCGTCGAGTTCAAGGTCACCGCCATCGAGGACACCCCGACCCTGCGGGTGCGCAGCCTCTCGATCCCGGACCACACCCTCGTCAGCGTCCGCAGCGACCAGCCGGGCGCCGCGCTGTCCACGGCGACCATGCACACCGCCACCACCGGAACCGGTGACACCTTCACGCCGATCACGGCCGGCACCGCCGTCGACCCCACCCCAGGCACCGTCATGTACGGCATGCTCAACACCGGCCGGCTCGCCGCCGCGATCGACTCCAACTCCCTCCACGACCAACCGTCGGGCGGCACCGCCCGCGAGAACGGCCGGATCGCCAAGCAGATCACCGACAAGGGCACCTACCGCCGCGCCGGCCTGTGGTCCGGCGACTGGCTCCACCGGGCCCAGGGCGCCGCCGACGGCGACACCGAGCCCCTCCCGTACGCCCGGATCGCGATCACCGCCGACCGCAACGCGGACTCCTTCGTCGACTGGCAGGACGCGGCCATCGCCCACCGCGACATGTGGACCCCGCCCACGGGATGGCAGGACACCCCGCGCCGCGTCGTCCAGCGCATCCCCTTCAACTTCGCCTCCCAGGCGACCCATCCCTTCGCGCAGACCCTCGACGAGACCAAGCGGGTCGCCCTCGCCACCGACCACCTCGGTCAGTTCGTCCTGCTGAAGGGCTACGCCTCCGAGGGCCACGACTCGGCGCACATGGACTACAAGGACGTCGGTGCCAAGCTCGGCGGCGCCGCCGACCTCAACACGCTCACCACCGCCGGGCAGGCCTACAACGCCGACTTCGGCGTGCACGTCAACGCCACCGAGGAGTACCCGGTCTCGGCGACCTTCGACCCCGCCCGCCACAGCGGCGGCCTCGGCTGGGACTGGCTCGACCAGTCGTACCGCGTGGACACCCGCAAGGACGGCCAGTCCGGCCAACGGCTGGGGCGACTCCAGGACCTCAAGGCGGCCGCGCCCGGACTCGACTTCCTCTACGTCGACGTCTGGTACGGCGACGGCTACGTGTCGCGGCGACTCCAACGGGAGATCACCGGTCTCGGCCTGCAACTCGCCACCGAGTTCCCCCACACGCTCACCGAACAGTCCCTCTGGCACCACTGGGCGACCGACGTCACCTACGGCGGCAGCGACCTGAAGGGCATCAACTCCACCATCGCCCGCTTCCTCGCCAACCACACCAAGGACAACTGGATCGCCCGCCACCCCCTGCTCGGCGGCGCCGAGGTGACCGCGTACGAGGGATGGCAGGGCAAGAAGGACTACCCGGCCTTCCTCCGCACCACCTTCGGGGTGAACCTGCCGACCAAGTACCTCCAGGAGTCCCCGATCGTGAAGTGGACCCCCGACACGATCACCCTGGCCAACGGAACCACCGTGACCACCACGGGCGGCACCCGCAGGATCACCACCGACGGCCGCACCGTCCTCAGCGGCTCCGCTTTCCTCCTCCCGCGCGACGGCAAGCTCTACCACTGGAACGACGCGGGCGGCGCCACCACCTGGACCCTCCCGGCCGGCTGGACCGCGCCGAAGCTCCACCGGTTGACCGACACCGGACGGCAACTCGTCGGCGACCTCCCCGTCACCGGCGGCCGGATCACCCTCGACGCCGCCGCCCGCACCGCCTACGTGGTCACCGACGGCGCGACGCCCGACCGGCCCGCCCCGAACTGGGGCGAGGGCACCCCCCTCCACGACCCCTCCTTCCACGCGGGCGACCTGTCCGCCTGGACCGTCACCGGAACCGGCGCCGCCGTCACCCGCAACGCCCTGGGCCAGCAGGAACTCACCTTCGCGGCCGGGACCACCGGAGCCGTCTCCCAACAACTCACGGGTCTGACCCCCGGCACCCACGCCGCCTCCGTCTGGGTCTCCACCCCCACCGGCCGGGCCGCCACCCTCACCGTCACCCCCGCCGGCGGCGGACCGGCCGCCTCCGTGTACGCGGACTCCTCACCGCTCGTGAACACCCTGGGCGGCAGCGAGAAGAACGGCACGAGGATGCAGCGGATGAAGGTCCTCTTCGACGTCCCGGCCGGCCGGTCCACGGCCACCCTCACCCTGTCCGCCGCCGCCGGATCCGGCACGGTGTACCTGGACGACGTACGCGTGGTCCGCTCCGCCCGCACCCCACTGGGCGGCCACTGGTTCGCCGAGGACTTCGAGAACGTCGACGCCGGCTGGGGCCCCTTCGTCCTCGGCGGCGCCGGCGGATCGGCCACGGACCCCCGTACGCACATCGCCCAGCGCAACGCGCCCTACACGCAGGCGGGATGGAACGGAAAACTCGTCGACGACGTGATCGGCGGCCGGAACTCCCTCAAATCGCACGAGGAACGCCCCGGCCTCGTGTACCGCACACTGCCACAGACCCTCCGGCTGACCCAAGGACGCTCCTACCGGGTCGCCTTCGCCTACGAGAACGGCTTCGCCGGCGACTACCGCTTCGTCACCGGCTCGGGCACGACCGAGAGCGCCACCGCACTCGGCGAGGCCCGCACCCCCACCACCTTCACCAGGACCTTCACGGCCGGGGCCGACGCCTGGATCGGCGTCCGCAAGACCAGCCCGGAGGGCTCCCACGACGAGGCCGACCTCGTCCTCGACGACCTGACCGTCGACGACCTCGGCCCGGCCGGCGGCGGGGAACTCCTCGTACCCCAGGACCGGATGCGGGTCAGTGCCGTCGACAGCCAGGAGACGGCCGGTGAGAACGGCGCCGCAGCGAACGTCCTCGACGGGAACCCCTCCACCATCTGGCACACCCGGTGGTACGCCGCCACCGCGCCGATGCCGCACGAGATCACCCTCGACCTGGGGGCCACGTACGACGTCTCCGCCCTGCACTGCCTGCCCCGGCAGACGCAGAGCAACGGACGCATCGCCGACCACCAGGTGTTCACCTCGACCGACGGGGTGAACTGGGGAACGCCCGCCGCGTCCGGCACGTTCGCCGACAGCGCCGACCAACAGGACGTGACCTTCGCCCCGAGGGCCGCCCGCTACGTCCGGCTCAAGGCCACGAGGGAGGTGGGCGGCAACCCCTGGACGTCCCTCGCCGAACTCAACGTCGGCTACCGGCCCTGAAGTCGGGACTTCGCAAGGCCCCCCGGCCGGCGCCGACCGCCCAGTACGGTGGCCTCCCGAGACAAGGAGGCGCCATGACCCGACGCAAGTCAGCGGCAGAGGTGTTCGACGCACTGGGGGAGCGGTACGAGGACCTGTTCGGGCAGGTCCCCGGCCAGCTCGAAGCCCTCGACTGGCTCGCGGACCGGCTCCCCGCCGGCGCCCGGGTCCTCGACGTCGGCAGCGGCACCGGCCGGCCCACCGCCGAGGTGCTCGCCCGGGCCGGCCACGCCGTGACCGGCATCGACGTCTCGACGGCCATGGTCGAAGCGGCCCGGGCCCGGGTCCCCGGGGCCCGCTTCGAACAGGCCGACGTACGCACTTACACGCCGGAGCCGGGCGGGTACCACGCCGTCTGCTCCTTCTTCCCGCTGCTGGTCATGGACCAGCCGGACATCGCGGCCGCACTGCGCCGCATGGCGTCCTGGGTCGTGCCGGGCGGCCACCTCGTGCTGGCCACGGTGCCCGGTGACATCAGGGGCCTGGACATCGAGTGGATGGGCCACCCGGTCACCGTCAGCAGCCTGTCCACGGAGCACCACCTCTCGCTGCTCGCGGAGGCGGGACTGGACGTGGTGCGCCACCACACGGCCTTCTTCACCCCGACCGACCCGCTCGCGGGCCCCGAGGAACACCTCTTCTGCTTCGCGCGCCGCCCGGCCTGAGGAGTCCCGCCCGGTCCCATCGACACGTTCGTCAGGGGAGCGGCGGGCGGACCGACTGCTGGGCGCGGAAGCGGACCGGCGCCATCCCGACGCGGCGGCTGAACAGCCGGCTGAAGTACGCGGGGTCCTCGTAGCCCACCCGCCGCGCTACCCCGGCCACCGGCAGGTCGGTGCGGGCCAGCAGTTCCTTCGCACGGCTCAGCCGGATGCCGAGGAGGTACTCCTTGACCCCCTCGCCGGTGGTGCGGCGGACGGCGCCGCGCAGCTCCGGCAGCGTGATCCCCAGCCGCGCGGCGTGCTCCGCGACGGGGATCGGCAGCAGCGCGTCCCGGGCCAGCGCCTCCATCACCGCGTCACCGTGCCGCGAGACCTCGGCGCGGGCATAGCGCAGCGCCACGAGCAGCGCGTGCACGGCGGCCGCCGCCTCCACCTCCAGCAGCGGCCCGCCGCGCCGGGCGGCGCGGACGATCCCGTCGACGACGTGCCGGACCCCGTCCGTCCCGCTCAGCGCCACCAGCGGGCGGTCGGGGGTCACGTAGCCGAGGTCCGTGTACGCCTCCACGGCGGGGCCCGCGAAGTCCACGAAGCACTCGTCCCAGCCGCCCGCTCCCGGCCCGTAGTGATGCTCGACCCCCGGTACCAGCCACAGCAGGGCCGGTGCGGTGACCGGCTGGGGCGGCCGCCCGGCGTGGGCGAACCAACCCCGGCCCCGGGTGACGACGACGGCCACGTGGTGGTCGAGGGCCCGGGGGCCCACCACCGGGAGCGCCCCCTCCTGCACACCCACGCCCAGACAGACCAGGCCGAGCCGCCGATGCCCCGCGGTCGGGGAGAAGTACCGCATCCAACTGATGTACGGGGACGTCGACATCTGCGGATTGTGATCCACGGGCCCGTGGCGCTCAAGGGGCCGCGTCCCCCGTCCCACCTCCGGGCCACGGCCGTGGCGGCGGCGCACGGGCACGCCCCGGTCGGCACCGCCCCGAGGGGACACCGACAAGATCATTGGCGTTGACAGGGGCCTGATGGGTTGCGTCTAATGGGACCCGGTGTCGCGTGACTCCGGCCACAGAGCAGTGGGCCGGCCGGTGATCGGGCGAACACCCTTCACATCCGAGGACGCGCCTTGAGTCAGAACTCCGCGCCCCGCAGCTGACGCGTTCGTGGCCGCGTACCGGCCACGCGCAGCGGCTCCGCAGCACCTCACCTCCACCACCCGGCATGCCCCGCGGCCCGCCGCGTCGTTCGGCGTCCGCCGGTGCCGTGCGGCGTCAGCCGGTTCGTTCGGCGTCCGCCCGGGCCGTCCTTCCGCACGCCCCGCCCCGGTCCGTACCGCGGGCCCGGCGGCGTGCCCACTCCTGCCCCGAGAGGGAAACAACCGTGCCCACGTCCTTCAACCAGTCCGTCATCGAGGAGTTCCGAGCCCACCAGGGGAAGGTGGGCGGCCCGTTCGAGGGGTCGGAACTCCTCCTGCTGACCACCACCGGCGCCAGGTCGGGCGCCGAGCGGACCACACCGCTCGGCTTCGTCCGCCATGCCGAGGGACTCCTCCTCGTCGCGTCCAACCTCGGCGCCCCCCACCACCCCGACTGGTACCACAACCTCCTCGCCCACCCCCAGGTGCGGGTGGAGCTCGGCGCGGACACCTTCGAGGCCCTTGCCGTGCCGGCCGAGGGCGCCCGCCGCGACGAACTCTTCGCCCACGTGCTCGACTCCGAGCCCGGATACGGCGACTACCAGGACCTGACCGACCGGATCCTGCCGGTCGTGGTCCTCGGACCGGCCGATCCCGACGGGTGGCAGGCCCCCGGGGAGGTCCGCGACCTCGCGGCCAAGGTCATGGAGGTCCACACCTGGCTGCGGGCCCAACTGCACCACGTGAGCGTCGAGACCGACGCCCACTTCGCCGCCCGCGCCTCGCACACCGGCCCGGGCGAGCCGCCGCCGCCGGGACTCGGCCTGCAGATCCGTCAGCGCTGCCTCGCGTTCTGCCAGGCCCTCGCGTTCCACCACACCAGCGAGGACGACCACCTGTTCCCCGGCGTGGCCCCCCACCACCCGCACCTGGCCGGCACGTTCGCCCGACTGCGGGAGGAACACGAGGAGCTCGCCCGGATCCAGGGCGGGCTCGTGGCCCTGCTGGACGGCGTCCACATCGCCGAACCGGAGCGGTTCCGTACCGAGTTGGCGCGGATGACGGCCGAACTGACCGCACACCTCGACCACGAGGAGGCGGAACTCGTCCCGCTGCTGGCCGAGATCCCCTGGCCGCCGCTGCCGCCGGGCCGCGACTGAGCGACGACGCCCGCCGGGGTCGGCGACCACGGAACCGGGGGAGCGGAGCGGGAAGGAGGGAGCAGGGGCGCAAGGGGTGGAGCGGGACGCGTGGACAGACCGCGGACAGCGCCCGGGGACGGTCCCGGAAAAGTTTTTCGGAAACGGCGGCAACCGATCGGACCTTCGCGCGTCGTGCGGGGGTGAAGGGCGAAGTTGAACGCCCTCGACCCGACCGTGGAGAACCACTGTGAAGAACATCAAGCGCGCCTCCCTCTCCGCCCGCCGGGCGGCCGTCGCCGTCGCCGTCGCCGCGGGTGCGGCCGTCGTCCTCGGCGGGCCGGCCGTCGCCGCGCAGG
>NZ_JANFAK020000216.1 GCF_024721315.2 Streptomyces sp. Isolate_45 | reverse complement strand
GCGCGCGCCGCCCGGCCGCTCCCGATAGGGCAGGAACACGACGACCCCTGGGCCGCGGAGGCCTGGGCGACGGCGACCCCGGGCCCGGGCCCGGGGTCGGGCGACCCCACCAACCCCCACCCCCCGGCCGGCCAGGCCACCGTCACGCCCGAGGAGGCCCGCGCCATCGCCTCCTGGGACCGCGACCTCGACGCGCTGGAGGGCGAGCTCCGCCGCGCCCGCGCAGCCGTCCGTGACGTCGAGTTGCCCTCCGCCCTCTCCGCGAGCCAGCTCCTGCGGCTCGCCGCCGACGAGCAGGGCTTCGTACGCGATCTCGCACGCCCCATGCCCAAGCCCCCGCAGCCCGCCGCGCGTCAGGGCACCCGCTTCCACGCCTGGGTCGAATCCCGCTTCGACGAGCTGCCGCTGCCGCACCTCGACCTCCTCGACCCCGTCGCCGAGCTGCCCGGCTCCGACCAGGAGATCGCCGACGAGGCCGACCTCGACTCCCTCAAGGCGGCCTTCGAGCGCAGCGAGTACGCCGAGCGGACCCCGTACCGGATGGAGGCCCCCGTCCAGCTCACCCTCGCCGGCCGGGTCATCCGGGGCCGCATCGACGCCGTCTACCGGAACCCCGACGGCTCGTACGAGGTCGTCGACTGGAAGACCGGCCGCACCACCCAGGCCGACCCCCTCCAGCTCGCCGTGTACCGACTGGCCTGGGCGGAAGCCACCGACACTCCCCTCGACCGGGTCGGCGCGGCCTTCCTGCACGTCCGCAGCGGCCGCGTGATACGCCCCCGCGACCTGCCCGACCGCGCCCGTCTTGAGCGGATCCTCCAAGGCAAAACGGGCACGGACGGTGACCCCCGGGCGGAAGGCTAGGCTCGGGGCATGAGCGAGACCCAGGCGGACAACGTCGTCCGCACGTACATCGACACCCACCGCACCGCCTTCCTCGACGACCTCGCCGAGTGGCTGCGGATCCCCTCCGTGTCGGCCCAGCCCGAACACGCGGACGACGTACGCCGCAGCGCCGACTGGCTCGCCGCGAAGCTCACCGCGACCGGCTTCCCGCTCGTCGAGGTCTGGCCGACCGACGGCGCCCCCGCCGTCTTCGCCCACTGGCCGAGCCAGGACCCGGACGCGCCCACCGTCCTCGTCTACGGACACCACGACGTCCAGCCCGCCGCCCTCGCCGACGGCTGGCACACCGAGCCCTTCGAGCCCGTCGTCAAGGACGGCCGGATGTACGGACGCGGCGCCGCCGACGACAAGGGCCAGGTCTTCTTCCACACCCTCGGCGTGCGCGCGCACCTCGCCGCCACCGGCTCCGCCGCCCCCGCCGTGCACCTCAAGCTCCTCATCGAGGGCGAGGAGGAGTCCGGCTCCCCGCACTTCCGCGACCTCGTCGAGGCCCGCGCCCGGCAGCTCGCCGCCGACGTCGTGATCGTCTCCGACACCGGCATGTGGTCCGAGACCACCCCCACCGTCTGCACCGGCATGCGCGGCGTCGCCGACTGCGAGATCGACTTCCACGGCCCCGACCAGGACATCCACTCCGGCGCCTTCGGCGGAGCCGTGCCCAACCCGGCCACCGTCGCCGCCCGCCTCGTCGCGGCCCTGCACGACGAGGACGAACGGGTCACGATCCCCGGCTTCTACGACAACGTCACCGAGCTGACCGACGCCGAACGCCGGCTGATCTCCGAGCTGCCCTTCGACGAGGCCGAGTGGCTCCGTACCGCCAAGTCGCACGCCGCCTCGGGCGAGGCCGGCTACTCCACCCTGGAGCGCGTCTGGGCCCGCCCGACCGCCGAGGTCAACGGCATCGGCGGCGGCTACCAGGGCCCCGGCGGCAAGACCATCGTGCCCGCCTCCGCCCACCTGAAGCTGTCGTTCCGCCTGGTGTCGGGGCAGGACCCGTACGAGGTCGAGGCGGCCGTGAAGGACTGGGTCGCCGCCCGCGTCCCCGACGGCGTCCGGCACTCCATCACCTTCGGCGCCCCCACCCGACCGTGCCTGACGCCGCTGGACCACCCGGCGCTGCGGTCCGTCGTACGGTCCATGGAGCGCGCCTTCGGGCAGCAGGTCCGCTTCACCCGCGAGGGCGGCTCGGGACCGGCGGCGGACCTCCAGGACGTCCTGGCCGCGCCCGTCCTCTTCCTCGGGATCTCCGTACCGTCCGACGGCTGGCACTCGCCGAACGAGAAGGTCGAGATCGACCTCCTCCTCAAGGGCGTGGAGACCGCCGCCCACCTCTGGGGCGACCTCGCCGAGCACTGGAACACCGGCTGATCCCGCCCGCACGCCCACCCACCGCCACGCCTGCCTTGTCCCACCACCGGGGGAGTTGGAAGTACCAGTGAGCACCCGTACCGAGCGCCCGATCACGCTGGCCGCGCCCAGCGGAATCGACCGCGCCGCCCACCACCGCCTCGACGAGGCATGGCTGGCCGCCGCCTGGAGCCACCCGACGACCCGTGTCTTCGTCGTCTCCGGCGGCCAGGTCCTCATCGACGACACCCCCGACGGGGGCACCGGCATCGTGATGACCCCGGCCTTCGAGGCCCCGGTCACCGAGACCCACCGCTACTTCCTGGGCACCGACGAGGACGGCGTACGGTACTTCGCGCTGCAGAAGGACTCCCTGCCGGGCCGCATCGACCAGTCGGCCCGCCCGGCCGGACTGCGCGAGGCCGGGCTCCTGCTGAACCCGCGCGACGCCGGGCTGATGGTCCACGCCGTCGCGCTGGAGAACTGGCAGCGGATGCACCGCTTCTGCTCCCGCTGCGGCGAGCGCACGGTCGTCGCGGCCGCCGGGCACATCCGCCGCTGCCCGGGCTGCGGCGCCGAGCACTACCCGCGCACCGACCCGGCCGTGATCATGCTGGTCACCGACGACCAGGACCGCGCGCTGCTGGGCCGCCAGGTGCACTGGCCGGAGGGCCGCTTCTCGACGCTGGCCGGGTTCGTCGAGCCGGGCGAGTCGATCGAGCAGTCGGTGATCCGCGAGGTGTGGGAGGAGGCGGGCGTCAAGGTCGGCGAGGTCGAGTACATCGCGAGCCAGCCCTGGCCGTTCCCGTACAGCCTGATGCTGGGCTTCACCGCCCGGGCCGTGACCTCGGAGATCACCGTCGACGGGGAGGAGATCGAGGAGGCCCGCTGGTTCTCCCGCGAGGACCTGGCCGAGGCCATCGAACGGGGCGAGGTCACGCCTCCCGCCGGCGGCATCTCCATCGCGGCCCGGCTGGTCGAGCTCTGGTACGGCAAGCCGCTGCCGCGCCCGCCGGCGGCGTAAGTTTCGTCACACCGGACAGCGCCGTCCGCCGCCGGCGGAGCCGGCACCGCCGGCACGGCAGAAGGCCCCCGCCATGTGGCGGGGGCCTTCGCGCGAACCTCTACGGATCGCGGATCAGACGGCGAGGGCCTGCTTGACCTGGGCCAGGCTCGGGTTCGTCATGACGGACTCGTTGCCGCCCGCCGACTTCACGAGCACGGTCGGAACCGTCTGGTTGCCGCCGTTGGCCTTCTCCACGAACGCGGCGGACGCCGGGTCGAGCTCGATGTTGATCTCGTCGTACGCGATGCCTTCCCGGTCCAGCTGCTTCTTCAGCCGGTTGCAGTAGCCGCACCAGGTCGTGCTGTACATCGTGACGGTGCCCGTGTCCTGCATGCTGCGCTCTCCTTCGTGGGGGCCTCGGTGGTCCGAGTACTCGAACGCACGGGACCGCCGTGCCATTCCCGACCCCGGCTCCGGCCGGGTACCGCCCTGCGTACCGGTACGAGTAATGCCCCGGGCCTGTGGACGGATTTCCCGCCCGTCCCACCGGACCTGGCAGCATGGCGGGGTGACATCAGCAACGCACTCCTCCCCCTTCCCGGCCGACGCAGACGCCGCCGACGCCGTGCTCCTGGGCCTCGACCCGGAGCAGCGCGAGGTCGCCACGACCCTGCGCGGGCCGGTGTGCGTGCTGGCGGGCGCGGGCACCGGCAAGACCCGGGCCATCACCCACCGCATCGCCTACGGCGTCCGGTCCGGGCAGCTCATGCCCGCCAGCGTGCTGGCGGTCACCTTCACCAACCGCGCCGCCGGCGAGATGCGCGGCCGACTGCGGACCCTCGGCGCGGACGGCGTCCAGGCCCGCACCTTCCACTCCGCCGCCCTGCGCCAGCTCCAGTACTTCTGGCCGCGCGCGGTCGGCGGCGAGGTGCCCCGGCTGCTGGAGCGGAAGATCCAGTTCGTCGCCGAGGCCGGGGCGCGCTGCCGCATCCGCCTCGACCGCAACGAGCTGCGCGACGTCACGGGCGAGATCGAATGGGCCAAGGTCACCCAGACCGTGCCCGCCGACTACCCGGCCACCGCCCTGAAGACGGGCCGCGAGGCCCCCCGCGACATGGCGGAGATCGCCCAGATCTACGGGACGTACGAACAACTCAAGCGCGACCGCGGAATGATCGACTTCGAGGACGTGCTGCTGCTGACCGTCGGCATCCTCCAGGACCGCCACGACATCGCCGACCAGATCCGCAGCCAGTACCAACACTTCGTGGTGGACGAGTACCAGGACGTCAGCCCCCTCCAGCAGCGCCTCCTCGAACTGTGGCTCGGTGATCGCGACAGCCTGTGCGTCGTTGGCGACGCCAGCCAGACGATCTACTCCTTCACCGGCGCGACCCCCGACCACCTCCTGAACTTCCGCACCCGGTACCCGCAGGCCACCGTGGTCAAGCTGGTCCGGGACTACCGCTCCACCCCCCAGGTCGTCCACCTCGCGAACGGCCTGCTCAACCAGGCCAAGGGCCGCGCCGCCGAACACCGCCTGGAGCTGATCTCCCAGCGCGAGCCCGGCCCCGACCCGGTCTACGCCGAGTACCCGGACGAACCCGCCGAGGCCGAGGGCGTCGCCGGTCGGATCCGTGACCTGATCGCCGCGGGCGTCCCCGCCGGCGAGATCGCCGTGCTCTACCGGATCAACGCCCAGTCCGAGGTGTACGAACAGGCCCTCGCCGACGGGGGCGTCCCCTACCAGCTGCGCGGCGCCGAGCGCTTCTTCGAGCGCAACGAGGTCCAGAAGGCCGTCCTCGCCCTGCGCGGAGCCGCCCGCTCCGGTGGCAGCAGCGACCCGCTGCTGGAGGATGTCGTCGAGCTGGGCTCCCAGGTCAGGGCCGTACTGAGTTCCACAGGCTGGACCGCCGAACCGCCCGCCGGCTCCGGCGCGGTCCGCGACCAGTGGGAGTCCGTCGCCGCGCTGGTCCGACTCGCCGAGGACTTCGCCCGGAGCAGGCCCGGCGCCACCCTCGCCGACCTCACGATCGAGCTGGAAGAGCGCAAGGCCGCGCAACACGCCCCGACCGTCCAGGGCGTCACCCTCGCCTCGCTGCACGCGGCGAAGGGCCTGGAGTGGGACGCCGTGTTCCTCGCCGGCCTCACCGACGGCATGATGCCGATCACGTACGCGAAGACCGACGAGCAGGTCGAGGAGGAACGACGCCTCCTCTACGTCGGCGTCACCCGCGCTCGGCACCACCTGACGCTCTCCTGGGCGCTCTCCCGCGCTCCCGGGGGTCGGGCCTCCCGACGCCCCAGCCGCTTCCTGAACGGCCTGCGGCCGGGCTCGGCGGCCCCGGGAACGGGCCCCGCCGCCGCGGCCGACCGCGGTGCCCGCAAGCGCGGCCGCCGCGGCCCGGCGCTGTGCCGCGTCTGCGGCAGGACCCTGATCGAGGCCGGGGACATCAAACTGATGCGCTGTGAGGACTGCCCGTCCGACATGGACGAAGGCCTCTACGAGCGGCTGCGCGCCTGGCGGGCCGTCCAATCGAAGGCCCAGGGGCTGCCCGGATACTGCGTCTTCACGGACAAGACGCTGATGGCGATCGCGGAGGCCGCTCCCTCCGAGGCGGGCGAGCTCTCGATGATCTCCGGCGTGGGTGGCCGCAAGCTCGACCGGTACGGAGCGGATGTCCTGGCCATCTGCGCAGGCCAGGAGCCTGCGGGCGAGGATCCTGACGACGCGTAGAAACTCGTCGGAAAAATAGTTTGCACATGCCCAGCGAATCCCCATAGGTTCTTAGCAACGGAAACGGTGGCTTCTCCGAAGCCCTGGATCCGTGCTGTACTTATCCGAATACGTATGGGACCGGCCTTCGGGCAGGGTCCCCGAGACGCCGAGAGGAGGCGAGACCAGTGGCCGGCTACACGAACTTCACCAAAATGACCGATCGCTCGGTCGACGCTTCCTGCCTGCTCGGTTCCGTCTCTCTCCTGGGTACCGGTCTGTCCGCGATTTGCGCTGACAGCCCTGCCCTGCTGGCGGTCCTTCCCGTCAGCGAGCGCAATGAGCGACCGACCAAGGCACTGGTGGCAGTAGCCGAAGCCCAGGCGCATGGCGCCTATGGCTTCGCGGCCGCAGCCGGTGCCGGAGCTCGGACGAAGCAGACGACGAAGCAGCAGCACCACCTGATGTGGGCCTTCCGCGGGCTCGAACCCTGGAGTGATCCAGTCTGATCTCACGATCAGGCCGGCGCCTTCAGGGCCGCGGAACCCCACCCGGGATCCGCGGCCCTTCTGTTTGTCCCCGAACGGGGACGACGGAGCGAAGGGGCCTCGGGACTGGCAGAACCAGTCGGTGTGAGTTGGCAGCCGAGCCGCCCCCGGCCAACAGGCCGGAACGACTAGCCGAACAAGACGAGGAAGAAAACACCGTGCAACTCGAAGCGCACGCCCCGTCCGTACCGCAGACCCAAACGATCTCCCCGCCCGCAGTCCCGGAGGACTCCACCTTGATCCCCCTCACCGCGCTCACCGCGCTCGACGACGCCATCGAGAACCTCGGCGTACCGGTTCCCTGTCGCACCTTCGACCCCGAGGTCTTCTTCGCCGAGTCCCCGGCCGACGTCGAGTACGCCAAGTCGCTCTGCGGCACCTGCCCGCTCGTCGAGGCCTGCCTCGCCGGCGCCAAGGAGCGCCGCGAGCCCTGGGGCGTCTGGGGTGGAGAGCTCTTCGTCCAGGGCGTCGTCGTAGCCCGGAAGCGGCCGCGTGGCCGTCCGCGCAAGAACCCGGTTGCAACGGCATGACCGCCATCGGAACCATCGACCGCCCCCTGACGCGCGACCCCCTGAAGCAGGCCCTCATGTCCCCCAACGCCACCACGAGCGAGCAGCCGCACGGCTCCGCCACCGCAGACTTCATCACCGCAGGCGCGATCACCTCGCGTCAGAACAGGACCCGCGAAATGCAACTCATCCCAGAAGCCATGGCTCGTGCCCATATGGACGACCGCATGCGTGAGGCGGACGCCGAGCGTCAAGCCCTGCGCCTGGTCGCCGCGCGGCGCATGCAGCGTCGGGCCGAGCGCGTGTCGCTGCGCGCCCGGCGCGCGCTGGCCATGGCCGTCATGCACTGACGGCTGACACGGCCGAAGTAACGCAGTCCCCGGGGGGCCGGTCCGAACGGACCGGCCCCCCGGTGCGTTGCGCGGGCCGCTCCGGGCCCGCGGGGATATCGTCTGGAGGTGGACCAGCCGACTCCCCACCCCGCCCCGCCGGGACCCGAGGCCCAGCACGACGTCTGCGCGCGCTGCGGCACCCGTGCCCCCGACGGCGCCCCGCCCACCTGGACGTGCTCCGTGGAGAACGGGACCAGGCAGTACTTCTGCGTCGACTGCGCGCGGGCCAACCTCCGGGCCATCGAGGGCCGCCTCGACTCCGCCTGGTGGTGACGACCGGCCGGCCGTCACCTCCACCCGGTGACCGCCTCCGGCCGGGCCGTCCGGCCGCGCTGCGCGCGCGGCGGCCGGCGCGGGCCTCGCCGCTCCCTACGCGGGCCGGTCCTCGGCCCCGAACCCGGGCAGCCAGGCCGCCAGTTCGTCCCCCAGCCGCACCGTCGCGCCCAGCTGGCACAGCACCCCGATGGTGCTCAGCGTCACCCGGTGGATCAGCAGGTACGACGGCGGCAGGTTGATCTGACGCCCCAACTGGTGCGCGGGGGAACGGGGGTCGGCGATCCGGGCGGCCTGCCCGCGCAGCCACGTCCGGGTGAAGGTGAACTCCTCGGCCTCGGCGGGCTCGATGATCGGCTTGAGGTAGTCGAGGACGGCCTGGGGATCGAGGTCGATGGAGTCCCGGACGAAGCCCTCCGCCCGCAGGTGGCCGTAGACGCCTTCGGCATCCCCGTCCAACGTCATCCGCAGGGACCTGCCGATGGGCTTGGGCCAGCCACCGGGCAGCCGGTCCACGGTGCCGAAGTCCAGCACGCCCAAGCGCGTCCGGCCGTCCGCCCCCGCTATCAGGCGGAAATTGCCCGGATGCGGATCCGCGTGCAGCAGCCCCGTCCGGGCGGGTCCCGAGAAGAGGAACCGGGCCAGCAACTGCCCGGCGCGGTCGCGTTCTTCCTGGGTGCCGTCGGCGATCACCTCCGACAGCGGGGTGCCCTCCATCCACTCGGTCACCAGCACCTCGTCGCCCTGGTGCACGACATCCGGCACGAACACGTCCGGGTCGTCGACGAAGGAGTCCGCGTGCGTGCGCTGCGCCTCGGCCTCCAGCTCGTAGTCGAGTTCCTCCGAGACCCGGTCCCGCATCTCGGTGATCAGCGGCTTGATGTCCATGCCGGGAATCAGCGGCCCGAGCAGTCCCGCGAAACGGCCCAGCTGCTTGAGGTCCGACAGCAGTGCTTCGCCGGCCCCCGGATACTGGACCTTGACCGCGACCTGCCGGCCGTCGTGCCACACCGCTCTGTGGACCTGCCCGATCGAGGCGGCGGCGGCGGGCTTGTCCTCGAACTCCTCGAACAGCTCGCGCCAGTCCTCGCCCAGACGCTCCGCCAGCACCTCGTGGACCCGCGCCGCCGGCAGCGGCGGGGCCGCCTCCTGAAGCTTGGTCAGCGCGGCCCGGTAGGGCCCGGCGACCTCCTCGGGAAGCGCCGACTCGAACACCGAAAGGGCCTGCCCGAACTTCATGGCGCCCCCCTTCAGTTCGCCGAGTGTGCGGAACAACTGCTCGGCGGTGCGCTGCTGGAGCTCACGGGCGACGATCTCGGCGGACTTGCCGCCGATCCTCTTTCCCAACCCCCAGGTGGCGCGGCCGGCGATCCCGAGTGGCAGCGCGGCCAGCTTGACGGTGCGGGTGACGGCCTTCCGGGGAAGATCAGACATGCGCCCCTCCAGTTCCCAGACAGCTGTGCCGCAAGCGGCGGTTCGAAGCGATCCTCGGCACCGACGCATCCTGTCATGGCCGACTCCGGAGGTCCGCGCCCGATCCTGCCCCGGCGTTCTGCAGCGCCGCTCGACCGCCACCGCCACCGCCGGCGCCACCGCCACAACCGTCCGGCCTCCCGGCGCCGCGTCCCGGACCCGGGACCGACACGGGCTCCGGGGCCGGGGGCGGCGCCGGCTCCCCTGCCGTGGCCGCACCGCACGGGCAGTCCGGATGGGGCCACACCGCCGCACGGTCCCAGGACAGGCCCGGCAGCGCGGCCTCCCAACGGGCCCCGGCCGCCGCGGGCACCTCCCCGTCGAGGAAGGACAGGGCGTGGGCCGCGGCCAGACCGGCCACCGCCGTCGACAGGGCCACATCGCAAGCGGCCGTGGCGCGACGGCGGTGCGCCGAGCGCCATTGGACGAGCATCCGCGGCCACGCGGGATCCCGGTCGACCCGGTCGCGTTCCATGCACCCGGCGCACGCCGTGGCCCCCGGCAGCACCAGCGGCCCCACCAGCCCGGTCCCCTCCAGCACCCCCGCGTACAGGTGCGGGGTGCCGGTGGCCACCCAGTCGGCCGCCTCCTGCGGATCCGGCGCCCAGGACCGCAGCCCGTCCCGCGGGGCGACCACCACCAGTGCCAGCCCCGGCTCCGGCCCGGTCGCCTCCCCGGCCCGCGGACCCCGCCCCGGGGCGGAGTCCCGCACCAGCGCCGTCGCGGCCTCGGCCCTGAGCCGGCCGACGCTCGCGGGCCCCAGCCCGCCCGGCGCCACATCGGCCGGCACCACCCGGCCCCCGTCGAGCACCTCGACCCGGCCCACCCCCGCCCCCGCGAGCACGGCGGCGATCACCGCCCCGACCCGCCCGCTCCCGCGCACCTGGACCCGTATCGCCCTGCGCGCCGCGATGCCCCGTAAGTCGCCACCCGGCTCCCGGCGCACCAACGACAGCGAGCCCAGGTCGGGCCCCAGTCGCTCCAGGGTCTCCGGCCGGCGCCGCACGGCCTGGGCCCGCGGCCCGCCCGCCGTGACGTCGTCCAGCAGCCCGGCCCCCGCCAGTCGGCGCACGAGTTCGTCCACCCGCCCCTGCGGCAGGCCCATGCCGACGCCCTCCGAGCGCAGGAGTTCCATGCTCCGCGTCCCGTCGATGCGGTCGATGAGCGAGCCGGTGGCCGTGTCCACCGGACCGAGCACCACCGCGTGGGCGGGAGTCACCCCGAACTGCACCGTCTGCAGATCGCGCCAGGCCCGTGCCAGCGCGGGCTTCACCTTCGGATACACGACAACCCCCTTCGAGGGCGGATCCCCGGATCCCCGCCCGATCCCCAACGGATCCGCCGGCCCCGATTCACCGCTTTCGGCCACCATGCCCGCCCGTCGCGTCACGTGCGGGAATTTGTCCACAGGCAAGGGGTATTAGGCATATGAGATGGAGAAAAGGGGCGCTTTCGGTATCCGTTCCCGAATCCGCAGCGAATCGATCATGTTCGAACCCCGGACGCGCGGGACTTCCACCACGACGACCGGGTACCTTCGACGCGTGTCCGCCGATCCACCGCAGCGCGCCGTCGAAGTCCGCCGGAGCGCGCGCCGCCGAAGGACCGTATCCGCCTACCGCGAGGGTGACCGTACGGTCGTCCTGATCCCTGCCCGGATGTCCGAGGCCGAGGAACGCCGCTGGGTGGGCGTGATGCTCGACAAGCTCGCCGCACAGGAGAGCAAGCGGACCCTCGGCGACGCGGAACTGACCGAACGCGCCGAGCGTTTGTCCGAGCAGTACTTCGACGCCCGTGCCCGCCCCCGCTCGGTGCGCTGGGTCACCAACCAGAACACCCGCTGGGGATCCTGCACCCCCGCCGAGGGCAGCATCCGGCTCTCCCACCGCCTCCAGGGCATGCCCGAGTACGTGGTCGACTACGTGCTGCTGCACGAGCTGGCCCACCTCCTCGTGCCCGGCCACGGCCCCCGTTTCTGGGAACTCCTGGAGGCGTACCCGAAGACCGAGAGGGCCCGCGGGTACCTCGAAGGAGTGGTCGCCGCAGAGCGCCTCCCGAAGGTTCCGGCCTCCCGCGAGGAATGAGCGCGCGCCCCGGAACGCGGTTTGTACCGGGTCGGTACCGACTTGGCCGGAAGTCGGCGGGAGCCGTTAGCCTGAGCGGCACGCATGCACCGGCACGCATGCCGCGGGACACATTTCACAGTCGGGATGGGGGACGGTCGGACGTATGGCCAGGGAATTCCAGCGCGGCCACAAGGCCAAGATCAGTGATCTGACGGCGGGTACCGATCTGTACGTGGGCGTCCAGATCTCCGGGCCCGGGCTCACCTTCGACATCAGCTGCTTCGGCCTCGACGCGAACGAGCAGCTGTCGGACGACCGCTACTTCGTCTTCTTCAACCAGCCGAAGTCGCCGGAGGAGTCCATCCAGCAGCTCGGCCCGCAGGCGGGTGACACGGAATCCTTCCGGGTGACCCTCGACCGGATCCCGGCCTCCATCCACCGGCTCTCCTTCAGCGCCACACTCGACGGCGCCGGGCAGATGTCGCAGATCGGACCCGGCTACATCCGGATCGTGGCCGGCGGCGAGGAAGTCGTCCGCTACTCGTTCAACGGTTCCGAGTTCAGCACCGAGCGCGCGCTCATGATCGGCGACTTCTACCTCAAGGACGTGTGGCGCTTCGCCGCCGTCGGACAGGGATTCGACGGCGGGCTCGCCGCGCTGCTGCAGAACTTCGGCGGCGAGGTCGCCGAGGAGGAGCCGCAGCAGGCGCAGCCGCAGGCATCCGCGACGCCCGGGTTCGCCCCGCCGCCGCAGGGCGCCGCGCCCGCCCCCTCCTTCGGGGCCCCCGCCCAGCAGCCGCCCGCCCCCTCGCCGTCCTTCGGCGCCCCGGCGCAGCAGCCGCAGG
>NZ_JANFAK020000215.1 GCF_024721315.2 Streptomyces sp. Isolate_45 | reverse complement strand
GGCCGGGGCGGGCGGCGCGGCGGCCGCGTCAGCCGGGGGCTCCGCGACGGGAGCCGGTCCCGCCGGAGCGCCGGTCGCCGGGGCCACGTCCGTCCGTTCCGCCCCCGAACCCGCTTCGGGGGAGCCCGGATCGTTCGCGGAGTCCGCCCCGGGGCCGCGTCCCGTCGCGGCCTGCCCCGGCGGAGCCCCGACCGGCGCCCGGACGTCGGGACTCACGGAGCCGGGACTCACCGGGCCGGGACTCACCGGGCCGGGACTCACCGAGCCGGGACTCACGGAGCCGGGACTCACCGGGCCGGGACTCACGGAGCCCCGAACGTCGGTGCCCGGTCCGGCCGCGTCCGGGACCACGGAGCCCGGGCCGGCGAGGCCCGGCACCGCCCCGCTCGAACCCGTCGGGTCGGGTACGGGGAGACCGGACACCCGGGGGTCGGACGGCGGGTCGGGGACGGGGAGGGCGGAGGCCATCCGTTCCGGCGTCCAGAACGCGGCGGCCTCGCGCGCCGACCAGAGTCCGGCCGCCGCCTCCGCGCTCGCCGTCCCGGCGGCGGGCAGCGGCCCGCCGGGCAGCAGCAGTGCGGCCGTGGCCGCCACCACCGTCAAGGTACGTCGCATGCCTGCTCACTCCTGTTCGTGACGGGGTCAGACGGCCTGGGGGAATCGGAACAGCCGGCCGGGGTCGTAGGAGCGCCGAACCTCCTCCAACCGGGGGAGGTTCGGCCCGTAGTACGCCTCCCGCCAGCCCGTCAGTTTCGGGTCGGCGTAGTTCTGGTAGGCCCGGCCGCCCGCCCACGGACGCAGGTCCTGCCAGAGCCCGTCGAGCCAGGCCTGGTGCGCGGCCACCTCGGAGGCGGACGCGGACTCGGGCCACTGGACGAGGTACTGGGCGAGGAACGCGCTGTCGCGGTGGACGAACGCCGTCGCGTCGGCCCGCGTCCGGTTCACGGCGCCACCGCACACCCCGTCGAACTGGACCACTCCGCGCCCGCCGCGCGGCACGGCCCGTCCGTAGCGTCGGGCGGCGTCCAGCACGGCGGCCACCGCACCCCCGGGCAGCCCTGGCGCACGCCAGAAGTCGGAGCGGGCGGCGTAGGAGTCCCGGCCCAGGCGGCCCCCGGGGTCCCGGCCGGGCAGGGTCCCGGGGAGTCGGCACTGCGCGGCGGTCCGGTCCAGGCAGCCCGCCATCGCCCGCAGGGTGTCCCCGTGGCTCCGTACGACGATCCAGCTGTCCTGCGGGCCCCGGCCCACCAGGTCTGTGAGCCGGCTGAGGTGTCGCTCCAGCTCCGCGCGCCCGTCGAGGCACACGACGCGGACGGCCGGGGCGGGCACGGGACCGGCCTCCAGGGTGAACTCCACCTGGCTCCAGAACGGATCCGGGAGCGCGCCGAGCCAACGCTGCCACCCGTCGAGCACCGTCGTCGATCCGGCGGCGGGCCAGTGCAGTTCGGCGAAGGCGGCGTCGGCGACCGGATGGGTGCGGAACCGGAACTCGGTGACGACCCCGAAGTTCCCGCCGCCGCCCCCGCGCAGCGCCCAGTACAGCGACGGGTCGGACCCGGCGTCGGTCTCCCGCACGACGCCGTCGGGCGTCACCACCCGGGCGCCGAGGAGCCGGTCGGAGGTGGTGCCGTGGGCGCGGGAGGACAGTCCCAGGCCGCCGCCGAGGGTGAGCCCCGCGATCCCGACGGAGGGGCACAACCCGGCGGGGATGCCCAGGCCGCGCGCGGCGAGGGTCGCGTTCACCTCGGCGAGCCGGGCGCCCGCGCCGATCCGGACCTCGTCCCCAGCGACGGTGATCCGGGCCGAGGCCCCGACGTCGATCACCAGACCGCCGGCCACCGTCGACCACCCGGGGTAGCTGTGGCCGCCGCCGCGCGGCACCACCGGGACGGCGCGGCGGCGGGCGAAGTCCAGACAGACGGCCACGTCACCGTCGTGCGCCGGGTAGGCCACGGCCGCCGGTGCGACGGTGTCGTGGCGGGGCTGGAACAGCTGTCGCGCCTCGGCGTAGTCCCCGTCCCCCGGAAGGATCAGTCGGCCGTCCATCCCCCGTGCGAGAGCCCTGAAGTCGGGCCCCCGACCGGCGGCCCCGACGGTGGCCAGGACGGCGGCGGCAGCGCCCGCGAGGACCCGGCGGCGTGGGAGGCTCATCCCTCCTTCCTGTCATCGCCCGGCCGGTTCGCTCCGAAGGCGGGCCCGCGAAGCCCCTATTGTCGCCCGAACGGCTTATAGGACCAGGCCGCCCTCCGGGGCGGTCGTGGGTTTGCGGAACAGCAGGAAGGCCTGGGGCGCGTCCTCGTCGGCATCGGGTTCCCGCACGAGGCGGGCGACCTCCGTCAGTCCGGCCTCGGTCAACAGCGCGGCGATCAGGGCGGGCGGGGTGCGGTAGACGTCGAGGTCGACGGGCCGGCCGTAGGCGTGTTCCAGCCGGCGGCGTTCGTCACCGGCCTCGAAGGCGGTCAGCGCGTAGCCGCCCGGGGCCAGCACGCGCGTGAACTCCGCGAACGCGTCGGGTAGTTCCCCCGGCGGGGTGTGCACCGTCGCGTACCAGGCCAGCACCCCGCCCAGCACCCCGTCGGCGACGTCCAGCGCGGCCATCGGCCCCACCTCGAACCGCAGCCCCGGATAGCTGCGGCGGGCCACCGCCACCATCGCGGGCGACAGGTCCACTCCGAAGGCCCGCACGCCGAGCCCGTCCAGGTGGGCCGTCACCCGGCCCGGACCGCAGCCCAGGTCGGCGACCGCCCCGCCCCGGCCGTCACCGCGCACGCATTCGGCGAACGCGGCCAGCATGGCCCGGTCCAGCGGTTTGCCCGCGAGGGCCGGACCGAGCAGCCGGGCGTAGTCGACGGCGACGGCGTCGTAGGACGCCCGTACGGAATGGAGGTACGAGGTCTCTGTCATGCCCTGAACGTAGCCCGGCCGGCCCCGCGACTCACCCCCGATCGGACCCCGACCCGAGGCCGGTCGGCGGGTGCGGGAGCTCCGCCCACCGGTCGCCGGTCACGCCCGGGCTCAGCCGCATGAGGGTCAGCGCCTTCACCGGCAGCGGCCCGGCGCGCAGCGCCTCGGTGTCGGCGGTGGGCGCGGCCCCGTCGAGCGCGACGGCCAGGTCCTCGCCGAAGGCCGCCGCCGATCCCGCCGTCGAGGCGAGGGCCCCGGCGATCAGGGAGCCGAACAGCTTGCGCCGCAGCACGAGCTCGTCGTCCGTGACGAGCCGCCCCGACAAGGGGGGCACCGCCAGCCCGTGCCGGGCCAACCGCTCCGGGCTGATCCGGATGTCGGCGAGGTCCCGGTAGACGAGGCGAAGCGGTTCCCCGGTGGGGGAGAGGACCACGAGGAGGTTCTGGCCGTGCCCCTCCAGTGCCACCCCGAGCTCCAGGACCCGCAGGCACACCGAGAGCGCGAGTCGGGCGAACGCGGCCCGCCAGGACGGGGAGCGGGCCAATGCGGTGCCCGCCAGCGCCGCCACCGGAACCACCCGCTCACCGGGGCCCGCGTACGCCTCCGGGGGTTCGCGGAGCACCGCTGCCAGATCCGGGCTGTGCGCGGTGGCCGCGCCCAACGTGCGGGTGATGTGCAGCCGGCCGTCGAGACGCGCGGTGAGGTCGTGCGCGAAGGCGGACACCACGGCCGCCGTCTCGATGGAGTAGCCCGAGATGTCCCGCACGGAGGAGGTCAGACGGGTGCTCAGCGCCGTCTTCACGTGCGCGCCGCCGTCGGCCGGAGCGAGCGTGCGCAGCGCCATCAGCGGATGCGCCGCGATGCCGGCCCCGGCGCCGGTGCCCGCCGCGTCCGCTCGGCCCTCGCCCTTCAGCACGTGCCGCGCCTGCCACGGGTGCACCGGCACCAGGATCCGCCCGCCGTCCCGCAGTTCCCGCGGCCAGTCCCCGGTGACCAGGCACTCCTCCGCCCGTACGGGGACCAGCCCGAGCCCGACCAACGGCCGGTGCTCCGGGGCGTACGCCAGTTGCTCGGCCACCGAGAAGCCGGGCCTGGAACGGCAGTTGGGGTGGTACGGATGCCCGTCGACCACCCGCTGCTCCCACTCCCAGCCGGTCGCCGGTTCCTTCTGAGGCCCCGCGGGCTGCCCGGCCCGGGACAGCGCGAGGGAGGCCGTGCTGTCGTCGAGTTCGGCGGCGAAGGCGGCGCCGTGGGGCACGTCCAGCGCCGTGACCAGCCGTGCCGCCTGCCGGTGGACCCGGCCGTCCAGTCGCAGCTCGCTCACGTGGGCCGTGGTCGCGTACGGGTCGGCCGGTGGCCCCTCCAGCCGGCGGCCCCCCGTCAGACGCAGCGTCAGCGAGCCGTGGCCGTGCTCGCGTCCCACCACCCACGGCAACGGCTCGAAGGCCAGGGCCCGCCACAGCCGGGTGAGCACGGCCGCCCGCGCCCCGTCCAGCGCGGCCTCGTACGCGGTACCGAGACCGGGGCGCTCACCGGCCAGGGCGGCGGCGACGGCTTCCTCGGCGGGCGAGGCAGGGGTGCCCGACGGGGTGAACGAGCCCGAGGGGTCCGGTGAGCGGGGTGGGTCGGGGGTGTGCGTGCTGCGGTCCAGGGTCCCGTTCCTTTCGGATCGCTTTGCCCGATGATCATGTCATCATCGCCGATACTGAAGATCACGGCCGGTGGCCCCCGTGCGGGTCTCCGGCACACCGGATGGACCGAATGGAACCAGTGGACCTCAACGCCGCCGCCGACGCATACGCCGCCGCTCCGCTCCTGAACTGCCTGTTGCGGGAAGTGGCCGACGCGGAGGGCGGGGAGGTCCACCGGCTGCGCGGGAGCGGCCGGTCGCTGCGCGTGCGCGGCGGGCGTCGCCCCACCGAAGCGGAACTGGCCACCGAGAACGGCTGGCATCCGCTCACCCACACGGAACTGGTCAAGCTGACCTCCGACGAACTGTTCCGGTACACGGGCGTCCCCAACGACGAGCTCCCGGGCGAGATCACCGACAGCAGGGACGCCGTCGCCGCGATCCTGGCCGCGCGGGCCGACGCCGTCCCGCCCCGGGACCCGTACCTCCGTTCGGAGCAGGCCCTGGTGATGGGGCATCCGCACCACCCCGCGCCCAAGGCCCGCGGCGGGGCGCCCGCCGCGGGTTGGCTGCCGTACGCGCCCGAGGCCCACGCCCGCTTCCCGCTGGTGGTGCTGGGGCTCCGCGAGGACGAGGTCGTCGAGGAGGGCGGCGCGGCCGCGGCCGACGCGGTCGAGGCCCTCGTCGGGATCCTCGACGGCCCGCGCCCGCCCGCCGGCTACCGGGCGCTGCCCGCGCACCCCTGGCAACTCGGCCTGGTCGAGGGACGCCCGGCGGTGCGCGAGGCCTTCGCCGACGGCCGTCTGCTGCGGCTCGGCCCGACGAGGCTCCCGGTGTGGCCCACCGCTTCGATCCGGACCGTCCACGCCCCGGACCCGGCGGCGGACCTGTTCGCGAAGTTCAGCCTCGACGTGCGGATCACCAACGACGTGCGCCGGTTGTGGCGGCACGACCTGCTCGGGCTCCGGCGCGTCGACGCCGCCGTCGAGGCCGGTTTCGCCGAAACGCGCCTGCGCACGGGCTCGAACGCCGTCTGGCTCCGCGACCTGGGGTACCGCACCGCCGCCTTCGGCTTCGAGGAACTCGCCGTCCTGGTCCGCGACGGCTTGCGCGGGGCGGTGGTTCCGGGTGCGACGCCCCTGCTGTCCGCCGCGCTCGCCGAAGGCTTCCCCTGGGGCCCGCCGGTGGGCGCGGTCGAGCCGGACGCCTGGTGGCGGGCCTATCTGCGCCACGTGGTGCCTCCCGTGCTGGACCTGTTCGCCCGGCACGGGATCGTGCTGGAGGCCCACCTCCAGAACTGCCTCGTCGCCGTGGACGACCGGGGCATGCCGGTGCAGGCCCTCTTCCGCGACGCCGAGGGGGTGAAACTCCCCCAGGACATGCCGCGCGAGGCCGCCTGGCAGCGGCTGGTGTACTGCCTGGTCGTCAACCACCTGGCGGAGGTCGCGGGCGACCTGGCGGCACGTCATCCGCGGCTCGCCGGCGCGGTGTGGCCGGCGGTGCGCGAGGAGTTCCTGCGCTACGACGCCGCGTACGGGCTCCCCGAGATCGCCGGGCTGCTGACCGCCCCGGGGCTTCCGGCCAAGACGAACCTGCTCCTGAGGTGGACCCGGGCCGACGGCGCCGACGCGCGCTACCTGCCGCTGCCCAACCCCCTTCGCGGCTGAGGGGGACGGCCTCGCGGAGCGTGATTCGGCCAAGGTCCCGCCGGTCGGCGGCCCACCCGTACCGAAAGGTATAGACCAATGCTACGTTGGTCGGGCAGACCGCGAACTTCTTGACCACCCGTCAGAGGAGAAGCCATGCCCTCCCCCTCACGGGGCGGCGGCCCGGCCGCCACGCCCAAGTACCAGCGGATCGCCGCAGCGCTGCGCGACGAACTCGACCGCGCCGAACGGGACTCCGGCGGCGCCAGGCTGCCCTCCGAGCGCAGCCTGGCCGCCCGCTACGGGGTCAACCGGCAGACAGTCCGCGCCGCCCTCCAGGAGCTGCGCGCCGACGGGCTGATCGTGACAGGCCGCCGGGGAACCCGGGCGGCGGGCGCCGTACCGCCGGCCCGCCGACGGGAGCCCGCGGCTCCCGCGGTGCGATCGGCGCACGCCCCCGAGCGACAAGCCCTGCCGGTGGGCCCGCCCACCCGTACCCGGCTCACGCTGATCACCGTGCCGCCCTCGTTGGCCGCGCTGCTCGGCATGAGCGGCGGGCAGCGCACCTTGGTCCACCACCACCGCACGTACGGCCCCGCCGGGGAGACGCTCCAGCACGCCGTGACGTACCTCTGCCCGCGCACGGTGGCCCGCACCCCGGAGCTGGCCGGCTACCTCGACCGCGAGGGCGCGTCCCGGGACGAGGACCTGCGGCCGCTGCACCGCTGGCTGGAGCTGGCCGCGGCGCGCGGCCGCTCGGCGGAGACCATCACGATGACGCGGACGAACCCGCCGGCGGCGGCGGCCGGCTCCTGCGGGCTGTCCGTACGCCGGACCCTGCACGATCCCTCCGGCCGGCTGGTCGCCGTCACGGACCTGGCCTTCCCCACCTGGGACCGCCTCACCTTCCACCGCGACCCGGCCGCGATCGGCTTCCGCGTCACGTGACCCCGTCCCGGTGCGCGCGGGGAGGCCCGTTCGGGTGGGTGCGCGCGGACGGGTGCGCCTACTCGGCGGGGCGGTCCGGCGTGGTGACGTGGGGGAGGGGGGCGTCCCGCGGGGCGGCGTCGGGTTCCGCGTGGTCCAGGGCCAGGAAGTCCAGCGCCTCCGGCTCGGGCTCCGGCGAGTCCTCCAGGGGATCGGGGAGGCCCGGTGCGGAAGGGGCGCCGGTGAGCAGGGCGAGGAGGCCCGCCACCTGGACACCTGCCTCCGCGGGGTGCTTGAAGACGGCGCCGGGGGAGATCTCGTAGCGGTTGCGCCGACCGTCGCGCACGCGGCGCAGGTAGCCGTCCGTCTCCAGGTCGGCCACGATCGTCTGCACCGTGCGTTCCGTCAGTACGCACGTCACGGCGACATCCCTCAATCGAACGGCAGGGTCCCGGGCGATGGTCACCAGAACTCGGGCGTGATTCGTTAGGAATGTCCAGTTTTGTCGGCGCGTCATACTCCCCATGTGGTCATGATGCGCCATTTGATTCACGTGACGCAAGACGCGAAACGGTTTTCCGGCATTTCTTGACGTGCGAGCCGAAGAGGGCCAACATCTACCGCAGTCCAGGTCCCGCGCCGCAAGCCGACAAGCCCAAGGAGCGAACCCCATGCCGGTACCCGCCCCCACCCCCCTCACCGACGAAACCGACACCCGTGCCACCGCCGTGCCCGGCCCCCGCCGGAGCGCCGAGGCCGCCGCCCGCAGTGCGGGCCTGCCCCGGATCGACGAGCCGCGCGAAGTGGCCCCGTCGGACGCGAGGGAGCTGTCGAAGGCGTTCTTCAAGCGCCTCCGCGAGCTTTCCGAGGGCACGCCGGAGTACCAGTACGTCCGCAACACGCTCATCGAGATGAACGCCTCACTCGTCCAGTACGCCGTGCGCCGCTTCCGCGGCCGTGGCGACGGCGGTGACATCGAGGACATCGTCCAGGTCGGCACCATCGGACTCATCAAGGCCATCGACCGGTTCGACCCGACCCGCGAGAACGAGTTCTCCACCCTCGCCATGCCGTACATCACGGGCGAGATCAAGCGGCACTTCCGGGACACCAGCTGGGCCGTCCGCGTCCCGCGGCGGCTCCAGGAACTGCGCATAGACATCGCCAAGGCGAAGGAGGAGCTGACGGTCCGCCTCGACCGTTCGCCCACCGTCGCCGACCTCGCCGCCCACCTCGACCTCACGGACGAGGAGGTCGTCGAAGGACTGGTGGCGGCCAACGGCCACACCAGCGGCTCCCTCGACGCCCCGCACAGCGAGCACGGCGACGGGCCCACCGAGGGCCACACCCTCGCCGACGTCATGGGCGAGGAGGAGCCGGCGATGGAACTCGTCGAGGACATCCAGACCCTGGCCCCGCTGCTCGAACGGCTCACCGACCGCGAACGCCGGATGCTTCAGATGCGCTTCGGCGAGGAGCTCACGCAGGCCCAGATCGGCGCCGCCCTGGGCATCTCCCAGATGCAGGTCTCCCGGTTGCTGACCCGCCTCCTGGCCCACCTGCGGACGTCCATGCTGGAGGACCCCGACACGGCCGCCCACCCCGCCGTCGCCGGCCGGTCCTGATTCCGCACCACCGCATTCCGCACCACCGAGCCCCAACCGGGCGGGCGCGAGCCGGATCACCGGCCGCCCGCCCCGGCGGCACGTCCGGGACCGAACCGGACCCGACCGGGGCCGACCACCCCTGACCGGCCCCCTCCCTGTCCGCACCGGGGTTCGGGCGTGAGCCCTGTCACCCGCCGCCCGCCCCCGGCCGCCTGTCACCCACGTCCGCGCGCGAGCCCGTCACCGTCGTCCGCGTCCTCCGCGCGCGAGCCCGTCACCGGCCGGGCCGTCGCCGTGGCGTGAGCCGCTGTGGCGTGAGCCGCGTCACCCGCCCCCCGTCGCCGTGGCGTGAGTCGCGTCACCGGCCGGCCGTCGCCCCGTGGCGTGAGCCGGGTCACCCACCTGTCGCCCGTGGCGTGAGGTGGATCACCTTCCCGTTTGCCCGTAGTTCGCCGGGGCAAACGGGCGGCTGGAGCGGAACCATGCGCTCCGGCCGTTGGTCGGAGGCGTGGCGCACGCGGGCCGATCCCGCACCGCTCCCCGCACCGCCGGAGCCACCGGCGGCGGCGGATCCGGTACGACCCGCGAGGTGCATGTGTCCACGCTCCAGGCCGAACACGTCTACAAGGTGTTCGGAAGACACCCCGACGAGACCGCGGCAGCGGTCCGCGCTCTCGACCGCGGCGCCGACCGCGACGAGCTGCGCGCCGAAGGGACGACGGCAGCCGTGATCGACGCCACCTTCCGCGTCGAGCCCGGCCAGATCTTCGTCGTCATGGGCCTGTCGGGATCCGGCAAGTCCACGCTGCTGCGCATGCTCAACGGACTGCTGGAGCCGACCGCGGGCCGCATCCTCTTCGACGGGGAGGACCTCACCGCCCTCTCCCCGAGCGAGCTGCGCCACGTACGCTCCACCAAGATCAGCATGGTCTTCCAACACTTCGCCCTGTTCCCGCACCGCGACGTCCTCGCGAACGCGGCCTACGGACTGGAGGTCCAGGGCGTCCCCCGGGCCGAGCGCGAACGGCGCGCCGCCGAGGCGCTGGCGCTGTGCGGGCTCGGCGGCTGGGAGACGTCCTGGCCCGACGAGCTGTCCGGCGGCATGCAGCAGCGCGTGGGCCTGGCCCGCGCCCTGGCCACCGACGCCGACCTGCTCCTGATGGACGAGTCGTTCAGCGCCCTCGACCCGCTGATCCGCCGTGACATGCAGGACCAGCTCCTCGAACTCCAGCAGCGACTGAAGAAGACCATCGTCTTCATCACCCACGACCTGAACGAGGCCATGCGGCTCGGCGACGGCATCGCCGTCATGCGCGACGGCCGGATCGTCCAGCAGGGCACCGCCGAGGACATCCTCACCCGCCCGGCGGACGAGTACGTCGCCTCCTTCATCCAGGACGTCGACCGCTCCCGCGTCCTCACCGCCGACGCCGTCATGGACGAGGCCCCCGCGGGCGCGGACGCCTGCGACTGCCCCACCGTCACCGCCGGCACCCCGCTCGCCGACCTCTGCGCCGTGAGCGCCCGGGTCCCGCACCCGGTCGCCGTGACCGGCGCGGACGGCTCGGTCGTCGGCACCGTGGCCCAGGACCGCCTGATCGCCTTCATGGGCGACGAACAACGGCCCCCGCTGGCCTGCTCGGAGGTGGCCGCCTGATGCCCCGCCTGAACCTCGGTTCCTGGGTCGACAGCGGAGTCGACTGGCTGCAGAGCCACCTGTCCTGGCTGTTCGACGCGATCAGCTCGCTCGTCACCGGCCTCTACGACGGCATCGACGCCGTCCTGTCCGCACCGGCCCCGCTGCTCTTCGCGGGCATCCTCGCCGTCGCCGCATGGTGGCTGCGCGGTCTGCTGGCCGGACTGCTCGCCTTCGTCGGGTTCGCGCTCGTCGACTCGCTGGGCCTGTGGGACGACGCCATGTCCACGCTGTCCCTGGTCCTCGTCGCGACCCTGGTCACGCTGGCCTTCGCGGTGCCGCTCGGCATCTGGGCCTCCCGCTCCGACCGGGTCAGCGCCGTCCTGCGGCCGGTCCTGGACTTCATGCAGACCATGCCGGCGATGGTGTACCTGATCCCGGGCATCATCTTCTTCGGCGTCGGTGTGGTCCCCGGCATCATCGCGACGATCATCTTCTCGCTGCCGCCCGGCGTACGGATGACCGAGCTCGGCATCCGCCAGGTCGACGCGGAACTCGTCGAGGCGGCCGACGCCTTCGGCACCACCCCGCGCGACACCCTCGTACGGGTCCAGCTCCCGCTGGCCCTGCCCACGATCATGGCGGGCGTCAACCAGGTCATCATGCTCGGCCTGTCCATGGTCGTCATCGCCGGCATGGTCGGTGGCGGCGGCCTCGGCGGCGCCGTCTACCGCGCCATCGGCAACGTCGACATCGGACTCGGCTTCGAGGCCGGCCTCTCCATCGTCATCCTCGCCATGTACCTGGACCGGATGACCGGAGCGCTCGGCCGTCAGGTGTCCCCGCTCGGCCGCCGCGCCCTGGCCCGTGCCCGGGCCGCCGCGAGCGGCGCCTCGAAGCTGTGGAACCACCGCCCGCAGCCGGCCTACGCGGTCACCGCCGCCGTGGTCCTCGCCCTCGTCGCCGGCGGCCTGAGCACCTTCGGCGGCTCCACGGCCGAGGACGGACCCGAGGGCGCCGCCGACATCGGCAAGGGCCGCAAGGTCTCCCTCGGCTACATCCCCTGGGACGAGGGCATCGCCTCCACCTTCCTGTGGAAGGAACTGCTGGAGCAGCGCGGGTTCAAGGTCGACGCCCGCCAGCTGGAGGCCGGCGCGCTCTACACCGGCCTCGCCGGCGGCCAGATCGACTTCCAGACCGACTCCTGGCTGCCGGTCACGCACGCCTCGTACATGGAGAAGTACGGGAACAAGCTGGAGGACCTCGGCTCCTGGTACGGCCCCACCTCGCTGGAGCTGTCCGTGCCCTCGTACGTGAAGGACGTCCGCTCCCTCGCCGACCTCAAGGGCAAGTCCGACCGGTTCAAGGGCCGCATCATCGGCATCGAGCCGAGCGCCGGCGCCATGGGCATCCTCAAGGACAAGGTCCTGAAGGAGTACGGGCTGGAGGGCGAGTACCAGGTCGTCGACGGCTCCACCCCCGGCATGCTCGCCGAACTCAAGCGGGCCTACGACAAGAAGGAACCCGTCGTGGCCGTGCTCTGGTCCCCGCACTGGGCCTACTCCTCGTACGAGCTGACCAAGCTGGAGGACCCCAAGGGCGTCTGGGGCAAGGGCGACGGCATCCACACCCTCGCGCGCAAGGGCTTCGCCGCGGACGAGCCCGAGATCGCCGAGTGGCTGCGTTCCTTCAAGCTGACCGAGGAGCAGCTCACCGGCCTGGAGGCGAAGATCCAGGAGACCGGCAAGGGCAAGGAACAGCAGGCGGTCCGTGCCTGGCTGACGGACCACCCGGAGATCGCCGCGCTGAAGTGAGCGACCGGGGCGCCGGCCGCGCGGA
>NZ_JANFAK020000214.1 GCF_024721315.2 Streptomyces sp. Isolate_45 | reverse complement strand
CCCCCCCCCCCCCCCCCCCCCCCCCCCCCCCCCCCCCCCCCCCCCCCCCCCCCCCCCCCCCCCCCCCCCCCCCGTTCGGGGGCCTGCGGCGGCGTCAGCCGCCCAGCGGCAGGCCGCCCACGGGCAGGGTGCTCACCGGCAGGGCGCCCACGGGCAGTCCGCCGAGCGTCTTGGTCGCGGTACCGGCCAGCTCGCCGGCCGGACCGGTGGTGGGGACGGCCCCGGTGACGGCGCCCGTGGCGTCGGTGGCCGCGGCGGTGGCGCCCGCGGAGTCCGGCGCGGTGAGCGCGCCCAGCTGCGGCACGGACTCAAGGCCCGCGGCGGCGGCGACGCCGGCCGCACCGACCACCGGCGCGGTACCGGCGGCGAGGAGCAGCGCGGTACGGGCGATCCGACGGGTCAGGGGGAGGGACATGATGCTCCTAAGCGGTAGCGGCTGAGTACGCCGTGTACAACCGCTCCCGGGGTGGATCGAGTTGCGGATGCCCCGGGTAAAGGATCGGTAATGCGTCGGCTTATCGGCTTCGGCGACAAGCGCATGAGATGGCCGCACGCCCTCCCGCCACGCCCGCCGACCAGCGCGTCCGCCGTCCGGCGCCGCCGGGGTGCGGGCGCCGCGCGCCCCACCCCCCGCGGGGGACGGCTCGTACGCCTGTCCGCGCGGCCGTGGCCGCGGCCGCGGTCACCGGGAGCGGGTCGGGAAGATCCGTACGTCCTGCGGGCCCGCCGCGCGCGGATCACCGGAACCGGACGCCCCGGGAACGCTCGACACCCACTCGCCCCGGTTCTCGCCCGCGATCCAGGCCATGCCGTCGTGGGAGACCCGCTGGATGCCGAGCTCGGCGGCGTGCGCGACGGCCCAGTTCGCCAGCTCCCAGCCGCGCCGCTGGTCCCGCACCGGCAGGGCGACCTCGCTCGTGTCCCGGGGCGCGGAACTGCCGTGCGGGGCGCCGGCCTTCGGCAGCACTCCCGCGCCGAAGTCGCGGCCGAGGGCGTCCCGCACGCGCGCCGGATCGCCCTCCGGCTGCGCCTTCGGGCCGGCGCACGCCAGCATGTCGCGGGCCTGCCCGGTGAAGGCCATGGTCAGGAGCGCCGCGTCCGGCTCGTGCTTCGCGTAGGCATCCGGGAAACCGCTGCGCTGCACCTTCTGCGCGGCCACCGTCAGGGGCATCCCCGCGTACCCGGGGACGTCCTCCAGTCGGTCGTAGAAGATCCCGGCCGAGTACACCGGGTCCATGATCTGCTCCGGGGTGCCCCAGCCCTGGGAAGGACGCTGCTGGAAGAGTCCCAGCGAGTCCCGGTCGCCGTGGTCGAGGTTGCGCAGCGCGGACTCCTGCATGGCGGTGGCCAGCGCGATCGTCACGGCCCGCTCGGACCTCCCCCTCGTCGTCCCGACGGCGGCTATCGTCGCCGCGTACCGGGCCTGCTCGGGGCTCAGCTCGTAGGCGCGCGCGGTCCCCCCGCCCGCCGCGTCACGGGCGTCGCGCACCTTGCAGTACGGGGCGCCCGCCCCGCCGTTGGACTCGTACTGGACGACGAGGTACCCGGCCAGGCCGAGCAACACGAACAGTGCCGCGGCCCCGCGGAGCGGGCGGCGGCGCCGGGGACGGGAGCGATCGGTCTCGGACACGCGGCTACCGTACTTGAGGCATATGACGCGTCCACCGGCCGGACGGACCCGGTTCCGGGGCATCCCGGGGCGTTAGGGTCGGGTCCATGTCCGAATCCGAGCTGGACCTCACCCTGGACGCCGCCGAGCTGACCGCCCGGCTCGTCGACATTCCCTCCGTGAGCGGCGACGAGAAGGTACTCGCCGACCTCGTGGAGAACGCGCTGCGCGGCATCCCGCACCTCACCGTCGACCGCCACGGCAACAACGTCGTGGCCCGTACGCACCTCGGCCGCGCCGAACGCGTCGTACTCGCCGGCCACCTCGACACCGTGCCGATCGCCGACAACGTCCCCTCCCGCCTCGACGAGGACGACGTCCTGTGGGGCTGCGGCACGACGGACATGAAGTCCGGGGTCGCCGTGCAGCTGCGCATCGCCGCGACCGTGCCCGAGCCGAACCGCGACCTCACCTTCGTCTTCTACGACCAGGAGGAGGTCGCCGCCGACCTCAACGGCCTCGGCAAGGTCGCCGAGGCCCATCCCGACTGGCTCACCGGGGACTTCGCCGTCCTGCTGGAGCCGTCCGACGCCGAGGTCGAGGGCGGCTGCCAGGGCACCCTGCGCGTCCTGCTCCGCACGGCCGGCGAGCGCGCGCACTCCGCGCGCAGCTGGATGGGCTCCAACGCCATCCACTCCGCCGCCCCGATCCTGGCGAAGCTGGCGGCGTACGAGGCCCGCAAGCCGGTCATCGACGGCCTGGAGTACCACGAGGGCCTCAACGCGGTGCGTGTCGAGGGAGGCGTCGCCAACAACGTCATCCCCGACGCGTGCACGGTCACCGTGAACTTCCGCTACGCCCCCGACCGCACCGCCGAGGACGCCCTGGCCCACGTCAAGGAGGTGTTCGCCGACTGCGACATCGCCGAGTTCGTGGTCGACGACCACTCGGGCGGCGCCCTGCCCGGCCTGTCCCACCCGGCCGCCGCGGCCTTCATGGAGGCGGTGGGCGGCCGCGCCATGCCGAAGTTCGGCTGGACGGACGTGGCCCGCTTCAGCGCCCTCGGGGTGCCGGCGGTCAACTACGGCCCGGGGGACGCCCTACTGGCCCACAAGGTCGACGAACGCGTGGAGACGAAGGCGATCCTCCATTGCGAGGAACGACTCCGCGCCTGGCTGACCTCGTAAATTCCCCTTCTCGTCACCTTTGTGCGCCTAACCTGATCCAACGATCAGCAGGAGGGAGCACATCATGGGCAACCACCGCAATTCCGAAGGGGACGCCCGTCGTCGGCCCGAGGAGCAGCAGCTCGGGCCCGTGCTGCGCAGGCGGAGCCAGGTGCAGGCGGGCAGTACGACGGACCAGCGGCTGTTGGATTCGGCCGGGCCCTCCGAGTGGGTGCACACCGATCCCTGGCGGGTCCTGCGCATCCAGTCGGAGTTCATCGAGGGCTTCGGCACGCTCGCCGAGCTACCGCCCGCGATCAGCGTGTTCGGCTCGGCCCGCACCCCGATCGACTCGCCGGAGTACGACTCCGGGGTACGGATCGGACGGGCCCTCGTCGACGCGGGCTTCGCCGTCATCACCGGCGGCGGTCCGGGCGCGATGGAGGCGGCCAACAAGGGCGCGCGGGACGGCGGCGGCATCTCCGTCGGGCTCGGCATCGAGCTGCCCTTCGAGCAGGGGCTCAACGAGCACGTCGACCTCGGACTGAACTTCCGGTACTTCTTCGTCCGCAAGACGATGTTCGTGAAGTACAGCCAGGGCTTCGTGGTCCTGCCCGGCGGCCTCGGCACCCTCGACGAGATGTTCGAGGCGCTGACCCTGGTCCAGACCCAGAAGATCACCCGCTTCCCGATCGTGCTGTTCGGCACGGAGTACTGGAGCGGCCTGATCGACTGGCTGCGCAACACGGTGATCGCCCAGGGCAAGGCCTCGGAGAAGGACCTCCACCTCTTCCACGTGACGGACGACGTGGACGAGGCGATCGCCCTGGTGACGAAGGAAGTCGGCAAGTAGCACCCGCCGCTCCGCGCGCGCCCACCGTTCCACCCCCGGCGGCCGACCGTCGGGGGAGGACGGCCGGGGACACCGCGGGGCCGGCTCTTGCCGTGGCCTCCGACGAGGCCGCTCAGGCCAGGCCGCGGCGGGCGACCGCCGGTGGGCGGTGGCCCTGGATCGACGCCACCATGTCGAGGATCTGCCGCGTCTCCGCGACCTCGTGGACCCGGTAGACCCGGGCGCCCAGCCACGCCGAGACGGCCGTGGTCGCCAGGGTGCCCAGCAGGCGTTCCTTGACCGGCTTGTCGAGGGTCTCGCCGACGAAGTCCTTGTTCGAGAGCGACACCAGCACCGGCCAGCCCGTGGCGGTCATCTCCCCGAGCCGGCGGGTGGCCTCCAGCGAGTGCCGGGTGTTCTTCCCGAAGTCGTGCCCCGGATCGATCATGATCGCGTCGCGTCGGACGCCCAGCGCCGCCGCGCGCTCCGCGAGCCCGACCGTGACGGCCAGGATGTCCTCCATCACGTCCTCGTACGACGTCCGGTGCGGCCGCGTCCGCGGCTCCACCCCGCCCGCGTGGGTGCAGACCAGGCCCGCGTCGTAGCGAGCCGCGACCTCCGCGAGCTTGGGGTCCACCCCGCCCCACGCGTCGTTCAGCAGGTCCGCCCCGACCTCGCACACGGCCTCGCCGACCTCGTGCCGCCAGGTGTCCACGCTGATCACCACGTCGGGGTGGCGGCGCCGCACCTCGGCCACGAAACCGACGGTGCGCCGGGCCTCCTCGGCGGCGTCGACGTGCTCCCCGGGGCCCGCCTTCACACCCCCGATGTCGATGATGGCCGCGCCCTCGGCGACGGCCCGCTCGACCCGGTCCAGCGCGGGCTCGTCGTGGAACGTCGCGCCCTGGTCGTAGAAGGAGTCGGGAGTCCGGTTCACGATGGCCATGATCACCGGCTCGTGGTCGGCGAACTCTCGTCTGCCCAGTCGCAGCATCCTGCTCTTTCCTCCTTCGGCGACCCTTGCGCCTCGTCTGTGACCTTAACCTGGTGGCCGGAGCCTCTCAGGGGAGTTGATCGTGTTCTGGTTCTTGCTGATCGCGCTGGTCGTGGTCGTGGCCGCGGTCACCCTCGCGGTGGTCGGCGGCGGTTCGGAGGCCGTACTGCCCGAGGCCGAGCCGGACCGGGTGGCCGACGGGCTGCCGGAGAGCCGCCCGGTCGTACGGGCGGACATCGACGCCCTGCGGCTGCCGGTCGCCCCCCGGGGCTACCGGATGGCCGAGGTGGACGACGTCCTGGACCGGCTCGGGGCCGAGCTGGCCGAACGGGACGCGCGGATCGCGGAGCTGTCGGCCGTCGCGGCGCGGCCCCGGGACGCGGCGCCCGCCGCCGCCTCGATCGACCTGACCAAGGACGCGCGGTGAGCGGTGGCCTCGCGGCCGGGCCGGACGGCGTCCTGCGCTGCCCGTGGGGGCTGGCCACCGAGGACTACGTCACCTACCACGACACCGAGTGGGGCAGGGCGGTCCACGGCGATGACGCCCTGTACGAGCGGCTGTGCCTGGAGGCGTTCCAGTCGGGTCTGTCGTGGCTGACGATCCTGCGCCGCCGCGAGGGCTTCCGCACGGCGTTCGCGGGCTTCGAGATCGCGGCCGTCGCCCGATTCGACGCGTCGGACGCGCAGCGGCTGCTGGCGGACGAGGGGATCATCCGCAACCGGGCCAAGATCGAGGCCACCCTCGCCAACGCCAAGGAGCTCGCCGGTTGGAAGCCGGGGGAGCTGGACGGGCTGATCTGGTCCCACGCCCCGGAGGAACCGGGCCGGGCCCCGAGGACCGTGGCGGACGTCCCGGCGGTCACCCCCGAATCCACGGCCCTGGCCAAGGCCCTGAAGAAGGCCGGGATCCGGTTCGTCGGTCCCACGACGGCCTACGCCCTGATGCAGGCCTGCGGACTGGTCGACGACCACCTGGCGGGCTGCGTCTCCCGCGGGGCCTGAGCCCCGCGGGAGGAGGAGCGGTACGTCAGCGGCCCAGGTACTTCGGCGGCTGCTTGGCGAGGAAGGCCTGGACCGCGATGGAGTGGTCCTCGGAGGCCCCCGCGCGGGCCTGCAGGGCCTCCTCGCGCTCCAGGGCCTCGGGGAGGCTGCGGGAGGCCCCGTACGCCAGGGACTCCTTCAGCGCGGCGTAGGCCACCGTGGGGCCCTGCGCGAGGGTGCGGGCCACGGACTCGGCCTCCGCGCGCAGATCCGCCGCGGGCACCAGGCGGTTCGCGATGCCCAGCTCGTACGCCTCGCGCGCCTTGACCGAGCGGGGGAACAGCAGCAGATCGGCGGCGCGGGACGCGCCGATCAGGCGGGGCAGGGTCCAGGACACGCCGGAGTCGGCGGTCAGCGCCACCCCCGCGAAGGAGGTGTTGAAGGACGCCTCCTCGGAGACCACCCGGTAGTCCGCCGCCAGGGCGAAACCGAAGCCGGCCCCGGCCGCGACGCCGTTGACGCCCACCACCACGGGCTTGGGCATCTCCGTCAGGGCCCGGACGATCGGGTTGTAGTGGTCGGCGACGGTGTCCATCGTCAGGGACGAGCCGTTCTCGCGGTCGGCCGCCAGGTTCCCGATGTGCTCCTTGAGGTCCTGACCCACGCAGAAGGCCCGGGTGCCCGCCGCGGTGAGCAGGACGGCCCGCACCCCGGTGTCCGCTCCCGCCGCCACGACCGCGTCGCGCAGGGCGACCTTGGCCTCCGTGTTCATGGCGTTCATCGCGTCCGGACGGTTGATCGTGATGGTCGCGAGTCCGTCGGTCACTTCGTAGAGCACGCTGTCGGCCATGGCAGGGGGTCCCCCTTCGTCGCGGGCTTGGCTACCGGCCGGTACCGGCCGGTGCAAGGGTCAGCATGGCGGACGCCGGGACCACCGGACATGTGATGTGCGTCAAACAAAGCGGACGCCGTCCCCGGGGAGCAGCGGCGAAGTATCGCAGGCGGGTCCCCGAAATGAGTGGTTTTGGCAGAGCGCGTTGCGCAAGCGTTCCCAACCGATGTTGGTCATCGGGTCCTGACATGCGGGATAATGGCCGGGAAGCAATGTGTTCGATGCCGGGTACTAGGCGCCTGAACGGGGCCGTCGGCTGACGATGAGCTGGTTTCAGGAAGGGGAACGAGCATGGCGGCCATGAAGCCGCGGACGGGCGACGGCCCGCTCGAGGTCACCAAGGAGGGGCGGGGCATCGTCATGCGCGTACCGCTTGAGGGCGGCGGTCGACTCGTCGTCGAGCTGACTCCGGACGAAGCGGACGCCCTGGGTGACGCCCTGAAGAAGGTCGTCGGCTGAAGCGTCGGCACCATCTGAACCATCTGTGCACCGCCCCGGCCGCTATTGCGTCCGGGGCGGTGTCGCGTCCGCCCCCGGGCGGCGCCGCGGCGGTGCGGATGCGGGGCGGGTCGGCCTCCGCCGGCTCCGTACGGGTCTCAGCGACGGACCGCGCACAGCAGTCCGTCACCCACCGGGAGCAACGCCGCCTCCAGGGCCGGGCTCTCGCGGACGCTGCGCAGCAGCTCGCGCACCCGGGTCACCTCGATGTGGACGGCCGTGGAATCGACGGTGAGGCCGTCGGAGAAGACCCCCTCGAAGCACACCAGCCCCCCGGGACGCAGCAGGCGCAACGATTCGGCGAGGTATTCGAGGGACTCGGCGGGATCGCCGTCGCAGAAGACGAGGTCGTACCCGCCGTCCGCGAGCCGGGGCAGTACGTCCAGCGCGCGGCCGGGGATGAAGCGCGCGCGGTTGCCCGCGAAGCCGGCGGCGCGGAACGCCTGGCGGGCGAAGGCCTGCCGGTCGGGTTCGGGATCGACGGTGGTCAGGACGCCGTCCGGGCGCATTCCGTGGAGCAGGTGGATGCCGGAGACCCCGGTGCCGGTGCCGATCTCGGCGACCGCCTTGGCGTCCGCGGTGGCGGCGAGCAGGCGCAGCGCGGCCCCGGTGCCGGGGGAGACGGAACGCAAGCCCGCTTCCCTGGACCGGTAGCGGGCCCATCGCAGAGCGTCGTCCTCGGCGACAAACGCGTCGGCGAACGCCCAGCTCGTCTGCCGGTTGCCGCTAATGACCCTCTCCTGTCCCCATAGTTGGCGCAACGGTGACTGTATCCGCTGGCGTCGGGAACCCGCAGATGGGACCGGGCGTTGGGAGGGGTAGACGCGGGACGGAGGGGACGGCAGCGGGCAGATCGGCGGCCGAGGACCCGAGGCCCGTGCAAAGTTAACGTAAAAACGCTTATCCGGAGCTGACGGGAGGGGTGGTTATGGTAGGGGCTCCACTGGACACCACCAGAGCCGACAGGGGAGGTGCGGCTGCGCCTGTGGATCGTGGAGGCGTCCTCAGACGCTTCTTCTGGTCGGCGGGTGAGCCGAAATCCGTGACCGACATTGCTGACCGCTTCCACACCGCCGACACCGCAACCACCGCGACCTTTGCCGCCGATGCGGGCTCCCAGGCGTGGACCCCTCCCACGTGGGAGGAGATCGTCAGCACGCACAGCGCGCGGGTGTACCGCCTCGCCTACCGTCTGACGGGCAACCAGCACGACGCCGAGGACCTCACCCAGGAAGTCTTCGTCCGCGTCTTCCGGTCGCTGTCCACGTACACGCCGGGCACCTTCGAGGGCTGGCTGCACCGCATCACCACCAACCTCTTCCTGGACATGGTGCGCCGCAAGCAGCGGATCCGCTTCGACGCCCTCGCCGACGACGCCGCGGAGCGGCTGCCGAGCCGCGAGCCGTCCCCCCAGCAGGTCCTCCACGACACCCACTTCGACGCGGACGTGCAGCAGGCGCTGGACACCCTCGCGCCGGAGTTCCGTGCCGCCGTGGTGCTGTGCGACATCGAGGGACTGTCCTACGAGGAGATCGCCGCCACCCTGGGGGTGAAGCTCGGCACCGTCCGCAGCCGCATCCACCGGGGTCGCTCGCACCTGCGCAAGGCGCTCAAGCACCGGTCCCCGCAGGCACGCGCCGAACAGCGCGCGCTGGCCGGGGTGGCGGTGGGTGCCCCGGGCGCCGGGGGAGAGGGCGGAGCCGAGTGAGCGGAGCCAGTCCGTCCCCCGCCGAACAGCACCTGGGTGACCGGCTCGCCGCCCTCGTGGACGGGGAGCTGAACCACGACGCCCGGGAGCGGGTCCTGGCCCACCTGGCGACCTGCGCCAAGTGCAAGGCCGAGGCCGATGCCCAGCGCCGTCTGAAGACCATGTTCGTGGAGAGCGCGCCCCCACCTGTTTCCGCCGGGCTGCTCGCCCGGCTCCAAGGCTTGCCGGGAGGTGGGATCGACGGCCTGTCCGGCCCACCGGGCACCTCGGGCCCGTCCGGAGTCTCCCGCGGACCGGGTCTCGCGCCGCCGCCGGGCGGCGAGCCCTTCGGGGGCTTCGCGTACGCGGCTCCGGCCGCCCCCCGCGAAGGCTTCCGCATCCATGAAGTGGGCCGCCCCAGACACCGACTCGCCTTCGTCGCGGCGGGAGCGGTGTCGCTGGCCGCGATCGCGCTCGGTGGCTCACTGCCGCTGGAGGCGGTCGAGCCGAACGCCCGTGGTGAGGCGCCGGCCGCCCGGCCCGGCCCCGCGGTGCCGCTGACGGCGGTCGTCCGGGACCGGCTGCCCAGTCCCGGCGGCGTGCCCAGCCTGGGTCCGTCCGGTCAACTGCCCGTGACCGCCACCGCCACCCCGGCCACCGCGCAGCCGGTTTCGCTCTCCCGCTGAGCCGGTGGGGCCGACGGACCCGGGCCCCCGGTGGGCCCGGGTACCTGGTTGAATCTGCGGCAGATGCGCCGCCGTGCGGTGCGACAGGCCCGCGGGGGAGCATCCATGTCCGACAGCCAGCAGCCCGACCGTCAGCAGCCGCCCGGTCAGGACCCGAAAGCCCAGGACGCCACCGTCGGCCCACCGAGCCCGGCGCCCCCCGCCGACGCTCCCTCCGCGGGCCTGCCCGACAGCCACTCCGACGTCCCGCCCTCCGAGGGGCGGCAGCCCGACGGTCAGCGGTCCGACGGCGAGCGGTCCGACGGCGAGCGGTCCGACGATCCGCAGCGGGTTCCGGCTCCGCGGTGGTGGAGCCGGCCCGCGGGACCGGCGGGCGGATCCCCGGCCGACGGCCCGTCCCCGGATCGGGAGCCCGGCGCGGGCACTCCGGACGCCGCGGACGCCGCGGCAGCCGAGGGGCCCGCTGACCCCTTCGCGTTCCCCGACGCCGCGCCGGGCGGTGGCCCCCGCTACGACCCTTGGGCCGACCGCCCGCTCCAGGTCACGGACACCGGTCGGGCCCCCCGGGCGCCGCGGCTGTGGCAGTTGGCCGCCTTCGGCGCCGTGATCGCGCTCCTGGCCGGCGGCATCGGCGGCTACCTCGGGATCGTCGCCGAGCGGCGCAGCAGCACCCGCCTGGAACTCCCGCAGGCGGCCGCGGAGAACAAGGGCCGGGCACCGGACAGCGTGGCCGGGATCGCCGCGACGGCCCTGCCCGGAGTGGTCACCCTGCACGTCGCCGGCGGCGCGGGCGGCGGCACCGGCACGGGCTTCGTCCTCGACTCGCAGGGCCACATCCTGACGAACAACCACGTGGTCGCCGGCGCCAAGGACATAACGGTCACCTTCAGCACCGGCGAGAGCGTGCCCGCCACCCTGGTCGGCCGCGACGGCGGCTACGACCTGGCCGTCGTGAAGGTCACCGGCGTACGGGGCCTGCGGCCGCTGGCCCTCGGCAACTCCGAGAACGTCAAGGTCGGCGACCCGGTCGTGGCCATCGGCGCCCCCTTCGACCTCTCCAACACCGTCACCGCGGGCATCATCAGCGCGACCGGCCGCCCCATCACGGCGGGCGGCGACAAGGGCGACGGCAGCGACATCAGCTACGTGGACGCCCTCCAGACCGACGCTCCCATCAACCCGGGCAACTCCGGTGGCCCGCTCCTGGACTCCCGTGCCCACGTCATCGGCATCAACAGCGCCATCCGCGGCGCGGACCAGGGCGAGGACGACGGGTCCGGGTCCCGCCAGAGCGGCAGCATCGGCCTGGGCTTCGCGATTCCGGTCAACCAGGGCAAGCGCGTCGCCGAGGAACTGATCCGCACCGGCCGCGCCACCCACCCCGTCATCGGCGTCACCCTGGACATGCAGTTCAAGGGCGACGGCGCCCGCGTCGGGACCAAGGGCGAGGACGGCAAGCCGCCGGTGGTCGCCGACGGGCCCGGCGCCCGCGCCGGCATCAAGCCGGGCGACGTGATCATCAAGGTCGACGGGGTCCGCGTGCAGGGCGGCGACGAGCTGATCATCAAGATCCGAGCCCACCGCCCGGGCGATCCGCTCCGGCTGACCGTGCTCCGTGACGGAAAGGAGCGCACGCTGGACGTGGTCCTCGGATCCGCGAACGCTTCCTGAGGCCGAATGCGGAGTGACCACGGGGTGAATCCGGGAAAGGGCCGGCACCGGCGTAGGGGACCGAGGGCATCGCCGGGTACCGTTGTCCAGGCCCGACGTGGAGAGAGCCGAGGAGCGGCAAGGTGTTCAACGACATAGGCGCACTCGAACTGGTCACGATCGTGGTTCTCGCCATCCTCGTCTTCGGCCCGGACAAGCTGCCGAAGGTGATCCAGGACGTCTCCAACGTGATCCGCAAGATCCGGTCGTTCTCCGACAGCGCCAAACAGGACATCCGCTCCGAACTCGGCCCGGAATTCAAGGACTTCGAGTTCGAGGACCTGAATCCGAAGACGTTCATCCGCAAGCAGCTCACGGAGAACGACGACATCAAGGAGCTCCGGACCAGCTTCGACCTCCGCAAGGAACTGACCGACGTCACGGACGCGGTGAACGGCAAGGAGAACCCGGCCGCCGAAGCCGCCGCCACGCCCGCCGCCGGAACCGGCCCGGGCCTGCTGAAGAAGCCGGCCGCCCCGGCGCCCGAGCCGCGTACGCCCTTCGACGCCGACGCCACCTGAGCCGCCGCCTGCCCGGCGATCCCGGGTCGGATGGCTATCCTCCATCTGTCCGGACCGAAGACGCCCGAGGGAGGGGGTCCCCCCAGCGAAGCGAGGGGGAGGGCCGTTCCGGACCCGACGGAACGAGAGGCCGCCCAGATGGAGACGACGCGCAGTACCAGGGTGGGCGTACAGCCCGCCGAGATCCCTGCCGCCGCACCCCCGCAGACCGAGCACACCGCCCAGGACTCCCCAGGGACGCCCGGACAGCCCCAGGACGCCGCTGCGCCCGTCCCGGCGGCCCGCCGGACGGCGGAGGGGTACCTGAGCGCCGATTTCCCCTGGTACGGGCTGGACGGGGCCTTCACCGGCCGCCGCTGGCTCATGCAGGTCGGTACCGGCGCCGACGGCACCGTGGAACACGGTTCCACCGGTCACGGTGACGAGCCCTCCGCGCGCGGGGAGATCGCCACCGGCGAGAAGGAACGCTTCGCGGTGGTGATCACCGTGGCCAGCAACCCGTTGCGCCGCAGCGGCGACGGCACCGGCACCCTGGAGGCCACCTCGGTGTCCTCGGCGGCCTGGTTGGCCGGCTCCGGACTGCTGTCGTACAGCTGGCCCGGACAGATGGACCACTCCCTGCGCAGCGACTGGCTCGACCAGCAGACCGAGGCCGCCTGGGAGCTCGCCGACGACCTCGGCGGCGAGGACTGGTCCACGCTGTCCCTGCCGGTCGACGGGGAGCCGACGTCCTTCCACTACCGCGAGTCCGAGTTCGGCTGGGTGCTCGCCGGCTCCACCCCCGGCGGCGTCCACCTGGGTGCCTACGGACGGGGCATGAGCGCCTACGGGATCGGCTTCTCCGTCATCGCGGACCTGGGCGCCTACGAATAGCCGCCCGGCAGGGCCGAGC
>NZ_JANFAK020000213.1 GCF_024721315.2 Streptomyces sp. Isolate_45 | reverse complement strand
GATCGTGGTTGGGATCTGGATCGTCTCTACAGCTCGGATCCCGATGAGCAGGGGACGTTCTATGCCCGTGAGGGCGGGTTCCTCTACGACGCTGCCGAGTTCGACGCGGACTTCTTCGGGATCTCGCCGCGTGAGGCCCTCGCCATGGATCCGCAGCAGAGGTTGTTGTTGGAGACGACGTGGGAGGCGTTCGAGCGGGCGGGTATCGACCCGGCCGCGGTGCGCGGTACCCAGGCGGGTGTCTTCGTCGGCACCAACGGCCAGGACTACGGATCCATGCTGCAATCCGTTCCGGACGGGATCGAGGGCTTCCTCGGTACCGGCAACGCGGCGAGCGTCGTGTCGGGCCGGCTGTCGTACGCGTTCGGGCTTGAGGGTCCGGCGGTGACGGTCGATACGGCGTGCTCGGCTTCGTTGGTGGCGTTGCACTGGGCGGTGCAGGCGTTGCGCAACGGTGAGTGCAGCATGGCGTTGGCCGGTGGTGTGACGGTCATGTCGTCGCCGGGTGCGTACATCGATTTCAGTCGACAGCGTGGGCTGGCGGCGGATGGTCGGATCAAGGCGTTCGCCGCCGGCGCGGATGGTACGGGCTGGGGTGAGGGTGTCGGCATGCTGCTCGTGGAGCGGCTGTCCGATGCCCGCCGCAACGGGCATCCGGTGTTGGCGGTGATCCGTGGTTCGGCGATCAACCAGGACGGTGCGAGCAATGGTTTGACGGCGCCGAACGGGCCGTCGCAACAGCGGGTGATCCGGCAGGCGTTGGCGAGTGCTGGTCTGTCGGCGGCCGAGGTGGACGCGGTGGAGGCGCACGGTACGGGTACCCGGCTGGGGGACCCGATCGAGGCGCAGGCGCTGTTGGCCACGTACGGCCGGGAGCGGACCGAGGGGCAGCCGCTGCTGCTCGGTTCGATCAAGTCGAACATCGGGCACACGCAGGCCGCAGCGGGTGTCGCGGGTGTGATGAAGATGGTCCTGGCGATCCAGCACGGGGTGCTTCCGCAGACGCTGCACGTGGACGAGCCCACCCCGCACGTCGACTGGAGCACGGGTGAGATCGCCCTGCTCACCGAGAGTCGGGATTGGCCCGAGACCGGTCGTCCGCGTCGGGCGGGTATCTCCTCGTTCGGTTTCAGTGGTACCAACGCCCACACGATCATCGAGCAGGCGCCGGACGTGCGGGACGAGGCGGAGCCGACCGCTCTGCCCCAGGACCGTTCGGGCGTTCTGCCGTGGGTCCTGTCGGCGAAGAGCGAGGCCGCTCTGCGCGTCCAGGCCGAGCGTCTGGCGGAGTGGATCGCGTCGGACGAACTGCTGGAACCCGCCGATGTCGCCTACTCCTTGGCCACATCGAGGTCGACGCTCGAACACCGGGCCGTCGTCGTCGCGCAGGAGCGGGAAGAGTTCCAGGCCGCTCTGAAGGCCCTCGCGGCCGGTCAGCAGACGGCCGGCTCGGTGCGCGGAACGGCTTCCGCCGGTGGAGTCGCCTTCCTGTTCACGGGTCAGGGGAGTCAGCGCCTGGGGATGGGGCGTGAGCTGTATGACGCCTATCCGGTGTTCGCGGACGCGCTGGACGCCGTCTGTGCCCGTATGGACGGGCTGCTGGAACTGCCTCTGAAGGAAGTGCTGTTCGGGTCTGATGCGACTCTGTTGGACGAGACACGGTTCACTCAGCCCGCGCTGTTCGCCGTCGAGGTGGCGTTGTTCCGGCTGCTCGAATCGTGGGGTGTGAAGCCGGATTACCTCTCCGGTCACTCCATCGGTGAGATAGCTGCCGCGCATGCGGCGGGTGTCCTTTCCCTGGACGACGCCTGTGTGCTGGTGGTGGCGCGGGGCCGACTGATGCAGGCCCTGCCGACCGGCGGAGCCATGATCGCCGTCCAGGCCTCCGAGGGCGAGGTCCTGCCGCTGCTGACCGAGCGGGTGAGCATCGCCGCTATCAACGGCCCGCAGTCCGTCGTCATCGCCGGTGACGAGGACGACGCGGTCGCCATCGCGGCATCGCTCACCGGTCGGAAGACCAAGCGGCTGACCGTCAGTCACGCCTTCCACTCGCCGCACATGGACGGCATGCTGGCCGACTTCCGCAAGGTCATCGAGGGGTTGGAGTTCGCGACCCCGCGCATCCCGATCGTCTCCAACCTGACCGGGGCGCTCGTCACCGACGGGGAGATGGGCTCGGCGGACTTCTGGGTCCGCCACGTCCGCGAGGCGGTCCGTTTCCTCGACGGTGTTCGCACCCTTGAGGCCGCCGGCGTGACCACGTACGTCGAACTCGGCCCGGACGGGGTGCTCTCCGCCCTCGCCCAGGAATGCGTGACAGCCGGGTCGGCGGCCGCGTTCCTGCCCGCGCTCCGCAAGGGTCGCGCCGACGCCGAGGCCATCGTCGCCGCCCTCGCGCGGGCCCACGTCCACGGCGTCACCGTGGACTGGTCGGCGTACTTCTCCGGTACCGGTACCGGTGCCCGACGCATCGACCTGCCGACCTACGCCTTCCAGCGCAAGCGGTACTGGCTGGAGGAGGCTCCCCGCCCCACAGCGGCGGAGCCGGGCGCAGCCGGTGGTGGTGTGGTCGACGCCCCGTTCTGGGAGGCCGTCGAGAACGATGACCTCGCCGCCCTCACGGCTGCCCTGGAGATCGACGCCGACCAGCCGCTGAGCGCCCTGCTGCCGGCGCTGTCCGCCTGGCGGCGGCAGCGCGCGGAGAGGTCCGTCGTCGACACCTGGCGGTACGGGGTCACCTGGAAGCCCCTGGCCACCCCGGACGCCGACGCCCGCCCCGCCGGAACCTGGCTGGTCGTCACCGCGGCGACCGGCGCGGCGACCGGCGAGGGGACCGGACTCCCCGGGATCGCGGACGCCCTCCGGGCCCGGGGCGTGGACGTACGGGACGTCGCCCTCGACCCTGCGGAGACCGGCCGGGGCGCCGTGGCCGACCGGTTGCGTTCGGCGCTCGCCGGGGACCGGGCCGACGGCGTGGTGTCCCTGCTGGCACTCGCCGAAGCCCCCCACCCGACCCACCCGGCGGCGCCGGCAGGCCTGCTGCTGACCGGAACGCTGGTACAGGCCCTCGGCGATGCCGAGGTGGACGCACCGCTGTGGTGCGTGACCTCCGGTGCCGTGGCGGCCGGCACCGCCGACCGGCTGCGCAGCGCCGCGCAGGCACAGGTCTGGGGGCTCGGCCGGGTGGTCGCCCTGGAGCACCCGGAGCGCTGGGGCGGTCTGGTCGACCTGCCGGGTGGCGTGGACGGGCGGACGCTCGACCGGCTGCTGTCCGTACTGGGTGGTGCTGCCGGGCGGGCCCACGAGGACCAGATCGCGGTACGGTCCGCGGGTCTCCTCGTACGCCGCATCGAGCACGCCGCGTCGCCGGACACCGCCACACCGGCGGCCGGTTCTCCCCTCGCGCCGTCGCCCCTCACCCCGTCGACCGCGGTGCGGGCGCCGTGGCGGACCCGAGGCACCGTCCTGGTCACCGGCGGTACGGGCGCGCTCGGTGCGCACGTCGCCCGCTGGCTCGCCGCGCACGGCGCCGAGCACCTGGTGCTGGTCGGGCGGCGAGGACCGCAGGCGCCGGGCGCCGGGGCCCTGGTCGCGGAACTCGCCGAACTGGGCGCCCGTGCCACGGCCGTCGCCTGCGACGTGACCGACCGGCAGGCCGTGGCCGAGCTCCTCGCCGCGCTCCGGGACGACACCACCGCCCCCGCCCTCAGCGCCGTCTTCCACACGGCGGGCGTCGGTCAGCTGACGCCGATCGCCGAGACGGGACCGGACGAGGTCGCCGCGGTGCTCGCCGCCAAGGTCTCGGGGGCCGAGCACCTCGACGAGCTGCTCGGTGACACGGAGCTGGACGCCTTCGTCCTCTTCTCCTCCATCGCCGGCGTGTGGGGCAGCGGCGGTCAGGGCGCCTACGCGGCGGCCAACGCCCACCTCGACGCCCTGGCACAACAGCGCCGCGACCGCGGCCTGACGGCCACGGCCGTCGCCTGGGGGCCGTGGGGCGAGGGCGGCCTGGTCGCCGACGACGAGGCCGCCGGGCAACTCCGGCGCCGCGGGCTGCCGGTGATGGCCCCCGAACGGTCCATCGCCGCACTCCGGCAGGCGCTGGACGCGGGCGACACCACCGTGACGGTCGCCGACGTCGACTGGGACCTGTTCGTCCCGGCCTTCACGGCCTCCCGGCCGCGGCCGCTCATCGCCGACCTCCCCGAGGTGCGCCGCGTACTCGACGCCGAGGAGCGCGCCGGTGACGGAAGCAGCGGCGACGACGGCACTGCCGGCGCGGTCGACCGGCTGCTGGCCGAACTGCGCGGCGCGAGCGCCGACGAGGCGGAACGGATCCTGCTCACCCTGGTCCGTACGCACGTCGCGGCGGTGCTCGGGCACGACGGGGCCGGCACGGTCGAGGCCGGCCGCGCCTTCAAGGAGCTGGGCTTCGACTCCCTCACCGCCGTCGAACTGCGGACCCGCCTCGGCGCGGCCACCGGACTGCGACTGCCCGCAGCCCTCGTCTTCGACCACCCGACGCCCGCCGCCCTGGCCGCGCACATTCGCGCGGAACTCCTCGGCGGGGACGCGGAGCCCGTCCTCCCGGCCCTCGCGGAGATCGACAAGTTGGAGTTCGTCCTCTCGTCGGTCCCCGAGGAGGACGCCGGCGAACGGGCCCGCGTCACGGCACGGCTCGAAGCGCTCCTGGCGAACTGGAACAGGACGGAACGGGCCGCGCTCGCCCTGGAGGACGAGGAAACAGTCATCGAATCGGCATCCGCCGAGGACCTCTTCGACATCATCAACAACGAATTCGGAAAAGCCTGACCTTGATGCCCGATCCGATGTCTCCGTCGAATCCGCCGAATCCGCCGAACCCGTCGAATCCGCCGAATCCGCCGAATAGCGGTTCCGATGTGTTCAGTGAATTCTCAGCCGCAGTCCGCATGCAATCCGCATTTCTCCAGGAGGTGACGTTCCAGTGGCCGGCGTGAACGAAGAAAAGCTTCTCGAAAACCTGAAGTGGATGACCACGGAGCTGCGGCGGGCCCGCCGCCGCCTCCAGGAGGTCGAGCAGGACGCCCACGAACCCCTCGCGATCGTCGCGATGAGCTGCCGCTTTCCCGGCGGGGTGCGGTCGCCCGAGGACCTGTGGCAGCTTGTGTCGGAGGGCGGCGACGCCATCACCGGGTTCCCCGAGGACCGCGGCTGGGACATCGCCTCCCTCGCCGACCCCGACCCCGACCGCAAGGGCACCTTCTACAACACCGGCGGTGGGTTCCTCGCCGACGCCACCGCGTTCGACCCCGGATTCTTCGGCATATCGCCGCGCGAGGCCCTGGCGATGGACCCGCAACAACGCCAGATCCTGGAAACCTCCTGGGAGGTCTTCGAGCGGGCCGGCATCGACCCCGCCTCCGTACGCGGCAGCCGCACGGGTGTCTACATCGGCGCGGGCGCCATGGGATACGGGGCCGACCTCAAAGAGGTCCCGGAGGGGCTGGAGGGACTGCTGCTGACGGGTGGCGCGACGAGCGTGCTGTCGGGCCGCGTCAGCTACGTCCTCGGCCTGGAGGGCCCGGCCGCCACCATCGACACGGCCTGCTCCTCCTCGCTCGTGGCCCTGCACCTGGCCGGACAGGCCCTGCGCCAGCGCGAGTGCTCGCTCGCCCTGGTCGGGGGCGTGTGCGTGATGCCCACCCCCGACGTGTTCGTCGAGTTCAGCCGCCAGCGCGGCCTCGCCGAGGACGGCCGCTGCAAGTCCTTCGCCGCCGCCGCCGACGGCACCGGCTGGTCCGAAGGCGTCGGTGTCCTCCTCGTCGAGCGCCTGTCGGACGCCCGCCGCAACGGGCATCCCGTCCTGGCCGTGGTCCGCGGTTCCGCCATCAACCAGGACGGCGCCAGCAACGGGCTCACCGCCCCCAACGGCCCCGCCCAGCAGCGCGTCATCCGCCAGGCGCTGGAGAACGCCCGCCTGTCCGCCGCCGAGATCGACGCCGTCGAGGCGCACGGCACCGGCACCCGCCTCGGCGACCCCATCGAGGCGCAGGCGCTCCTCGCCACGTACGGGCAGGACCGGCCGGCCGGCCGGCCGCTGCGCCTCGGTTCCCTGAAGTCGAACCTCGGACACACCCAGGCCGCGGCCGGTGTCGCCGGCATCATCAAAACGGTCATGGCGATCCGCCACGGCGTCCTTCCGCAAACCCTCCACGTCGACGAGCCGACCCCCGACGTCGACTGGTCGGCCGGAGCGGTTTCGCTGCTCACCGAACCGATGGCCTGGCCCGAGACCGGCGCACCGCGCCGCGCGGCCGTCTCCGCGTTCGGTGTCAGCGGCACCAACGCGCACACCATCATCGAGGAGGCCCCCCAGGAGGAGCCCCCGCAGGACGGGTCCCCGCAGGTCGGCTCCCCGGCCGGTGCGGAGCCGCCGGGCGCGGAGCCCGCCACCGGTCAGGTCCGGCCGGCGCTGCTGCCCTGGACCCTGTCGGGCCGCAGCGTCGCCGCGCTGCGCGCCCAGGCCGCCCGGCTGATCGCCGCCCGCGCCGGCGGGGCCACCGACGTCTCGGCTCTCGACCTCGGCCATTCGCTCGCCACCACCCGCGCCGCGCTGGAGCACCGTGCGGTCCTCCTCGGTCGCACGTACGACGCCCTCGACACCGCCCTGGCGGCGCTCGCCGCGGGCGAGCCGGCGCAGGGCCTGATCACGGGCACCGCCACCGAGGGCCGGACCGCGTTCCTGTTCACCGGACAGGGCAGCCAGCGCCTCGGCATGGGGCGTGAACTGTACGAAACCTTCCCGGTGTTCGCGGCCGCCCTGGACGACGTCTGCGGCCACATGGACGCGCACCTCGAACTCCCGCTGAAGGACGTGCTGTTCGGGGCGGACCCCGATCTGCTGAACCAAACGGAGTACACGCAGCCAGCACTGTTCGCCGTGGAAGCGGCCCTGTTCCGGCTCGTGGAGAGCTGGGGCCTGCTGCCGGACTACGTGTGCGGCCACTCCATCGGCGAGATCTCCGCCGCGCACGCCGCGGGAGTCCTCCCGCTCGATGACGCGTGCAGGCTCGTCGCCGCACGGGCGCGGCTGATGCAGCGGATGCCCGCCAGTGGCGCGATGATCGCCGTCCAGGCGGCACGGGACGAGGTCCTGCCGCTGCTGACGGACCGGGTCGACATCGCCGCCGTCAACGGCCCGCGGTCGGTGGTGATCGCCGGACACGAGGACGACGCCGCCGCCATCGAGGCCGACTTCCGGGCGCGGGGCCGCAAGACCAAGCGGCTCGCCGTCAGCCACGCCTCCCACTCGCCGCTCATGGACGGCATGCTGGACGACTTCCGCCGGGTGGTGGAGGGGCTGTCCTTCGCCGCCCCGCGCATCCCGATCGTCTCGAATCTGACCGGCGCCCTCGTCACCGACGAGATGGGGTCGGCGGACTTCTGGGTCCGTCACGTCCGCGAGGCCGTCCGCTTCCTGGACGGTGTTCGGGCCCTGGAGGCCGCGGGCGTGACGACGTACGTGGAAATCGGCCCCGACGGTGTTCTGTCCGCGCTTGCCCAGGACTGCGTCACCGGCGACGGAGCCGTCTTCCTCCCCGTGCTGCGCGGCGGCCGGCCCGAGCCCGAGACGGCCCTGTCCGCCCTCGCCCACGCCCACGTCCACGGCGCCGCGGTCGACCGGGCGGCGTACTTCGCCGGCACCGGTGCCCGCCGCGTCGACCTGCCCACCTACGCCTTCCAGCACGAGCGGTACTGGCTGGAGCCCGCCACCGGCACGGTCGGCGACGTGACCGTGGCCGGACTCGACCCGGCCGCCCACCCGCTGCTCGGCGCCGCCGTCACCCTGGCCGGCTCCGACCGCGTGCTGTGCACCGGCCGGCTCTCGGCCCGCACCCACCCCTGGCTCGCCGAGCACACCGTGGCCGGTACGACGCTGCTGCCGGGTGCGGCGTTCGTCGAACTCGCCGTCCGCGCCGGGGACCTGGCCGGGTGCGGGAACGTCGAGGAACTCGTGCTCGACGCACCGCTCGCGCTGCCCGCCGACGGCGGCGTCAGGATCCAAGTGCTGGTGGAGACCCCCGACGAGCGCGGTCACCGCGCCTTCACCGTGTCCGCCCGCCCGGACGACGCGGCCGGAGCGGCGGTCGACGACAGCGGCTGGACCTGTCACGCCCGGGGCGTGCTCACCCCCGCGACCGGCTCCGCCCCGGCGGTCGCCCTCGGGCAGTGGCCGCCGGCCGGCGCCGAGGCCGTCGACACCGAGCACCTCTACGTCACCGACGAGCGCCACGGCGCCCACGCCCCCGAACGCGGCCCGGTGTTCCGGGCCGTGGAGGCCGCCTGGCACCTCGACGGAGAGTGGTTCGTACAGGTACGCCTCCCCGAAGGCGCCCCGCAGGGAGCCGGGTTCGGTCTGCACCCGGTCCTCCTGGACGCCGCCGCGCACGCCGCGGTGGCCCTGGCCGGCTCCGCCGCGACCGCCGACGGGCACGCCGACGGCTCGGCCCTCGGACCGGGCGGCGTCTGGTCCGACGTGACCCTGCACGCGGTGGGCGCGGGCGCCCTGCGCGTACGCGTCCGACCGGCCGGGGACGGGACGTGCGCCCTCGACCTCGCCGACGACCTCGGCGACCCGGTGGCCACCGTCGGCCGGCTCGCCCCACGGCCCTTCACCGCCGCGACCACCGGCACCACCGGCGACACGGTCCCGGTCCCGGCCGTCGTACGCGACGCGCTGTTCCGGCTCGAATGGACGCCGCTGCCGGCGCCCGCCGGCCCGCCCGCTCCGCCCGCGGCCGAGCCCGCGGGCGGCTGGGCCGTCCTCGGCGCCGCCGGATCCGGCCCCGCCCGCGGCTACGCCGACCTCGCGGAGCTGGCCGTCGCGGTCGAGGCGGGCACGCCCGCTCCCGCGTACGTCCTGGCACCCTTCCCCCGGCAGGCCGACGGCCCCGCGCCGGACACCCTGCGCCAGGCCGCACACCGGGCCCTCGGCCTGGTCCGGGCCTGGCTGGCCGACGACCGGTTCGAGACGTCCCGCCTGGTCGTCGTGACCGCCGGCGCGGTCGCCGGCCCCGGCGAAGGCGTCGAGGACCTGCCTCACGCCGCCATCCGCGGACTGCTGCGTTCCGCGGAGACGGAGAACCCCGGCCGGTTCGTCCTCGCCGATGTCGCCGACCCCGGCGCGCTCTCCGACCTCACCGGGCCGGCCGGCGCGGCCCTGCTCGCCGCCGCCCTCGACTCCGGCGAACCGGAGCTGCTGCTGCGCGACGGAACCGTCCACGTGCCGCGCCTGCGCCGCACCCCGACCGGCAGTCCCGCCGCCCCGGTGAACGGCGTGGACATCGACCCGAACGGCACCGCCCTGATCACCGGCGGCTCCGGCAGCCTCGCCGGCATCGTCGCCCGCCACCTGGCCGGCGCCCACGGCGTACGCCACCTGCTGCTGCTCAGCCGGCGCGGCGCCGACGCCCCCGGAGCCGCCGAACGCACCGCGGAACTCGCCGCGTTGGGCGCCGAGGTCACCTGGGCCGCCTGTGACGCCGCCGACCGCGACGCCCTCGCCGCCGTCCTGTCCGCCATCCCCACCGAACACCCCCTCACCACGGTGGTCCACACGGCGGGCGTACTCGACGACGGCGTCATCGGGTCCCTCACCCCCGAACGCCTGGACGCGGTCCTTCGACCGAAGGCCGTCGCCGCCCTCCACCTGCACGAACTGACCCGCGACCTGCCGATCACGGCGTTCGTCCTCTACTCGGCCATCGCCGGCACCCTCGGCGCCGCGGGCCAGGCCAACTACGCCTGCGCCAACGTCCACCTGGACGCCCTCGCCGAACAGCGCCACCACCAGGGCCTGCCCGCAACCTCGCTCGCCTGGGGCCTGTGGGCCGCGGCCGGCGGCATGATCGGCGGACTCGACGAGAGCCGGCTGCGCCGCATGGAGCAGCAGGGCATGGGAGCCCTTTCCGCCGCCGACGGCATGACCCTGCTCGACGCGGCGCTGGCCTCCGGCCGGCCCGTCCTCGTCCCCGCCCGACTGCACCCGGCCGCCCTGCGCGCCGCGGCGGCACCCGGCCCCGTCGCCCCCGTGTTCCGGGACCTCCTGGGTCCGGCGGGACGCCGCACCGCGCACACCCGCGACGACGCGGGCACCTCGCTCACCGAACGACTGACCGGCCTCACCCGACCCGAACAGGACCGCGCCCTGCTGGAACTCGTACGGGCGCAGGTCGCCTCCGTACTGGGCCACGCCTCGGCCGAACGGATCGAACCCGCCAAGGCCTTCAAGGACCTCGGCTTCGACTCGCTGACCGCCGTCGAACTGCGCAACGGTCTCGGCGCCGCCACCGGCCTGCGCCTGGCCACCACCCTCGTCTTCGACCACCCGTCGCCCGCCGCGCTCGCACGACACCTCCTCGTCGAACTGGTCGGCGAGGACGAGGAGTTCGGGGCGCGGGACGGGCGGGAGGGCGCCGGCCGCGCGCCGGCCGCGGACGCCGACGACCCGATCGCGATCGTCGCCATGAGCTGCCGCTATCCGGGCGGGGTCGACAACCCCGAGGACCTGTGGCGGCTCGTCGAGACCGGCGGCGACGCCATCGCCGGCCTCCCCGGCAACCGCGGCTGGGACACGGCCGAGCTGTACGCCGGAGACGCCGGAGAGGCCTCACGGGCCGGCCACGGCCGGGCCTTCCAGGGCGGATTCCTTTACGACGCCGACTCGTTCGACGCCGACTTCTTCGGGATCTCGCCGCGTGAGGCCCTCGCCATGGACCCGCAGCAGCGCCTCCTCCTGGAAGCCTCCTGGGAGGCGGTCGAGCGGGCGGGCATCGACCCGTCCTCGCTGCGCGGCACCCGGGCCGGGGTGTTCGTGGGCGCCGCCTACACCGGCTACGACGCCCAACTGGAGCGGTCCGCGGACGCGGACGCGGTCCTCGGCCACGTGATGACCGGCAACGCGGGCAGCGTCATGTCCGGTCGCGTCTCCTACGCCTTGGGCCTGGAGGGTCCGGCCGTCACCGTCGACACGGCCTGCTCGTCCTCACTGGTCGCCCTGCACTGGGCGATCCAGGCCCTGCGCGCCGGCGAGTGCACGCTCGCCCTCGCGGGCGGCGTCACGGTCATGTCGACACCGGGCACCTTCACCGAGTTCAGCCACCAGGGCGGACTCTCGCCCGACGGCCGCTGCAAGGCCTTCGCGGCGGCCGCGGACGGTACGGGCTGGGGCGAGGGCGTCGGCATGCTGGTCGTGGAACGGCTGTCGGACGCCCGCCGCAACGGGCATCCGGTACTGGCGGTGGTTCGCGGTTCGGCCGTCAACCAGGACGGCGCGAGCAACGGGCTGACCGCGCCGAACGGGCCCTCGCAACAGCGGGTCATCCGTGCGGCCCTCGCGAACGCGGGCCTGTCCGCCGCCGAGGTCGACGCCGTCGAGGCACACGGCACGGGCACCCGCCTCGGCGACCCCATCGAGGCGCAGGCGCTGCTCGCCACCTACGGCCAGGACCGGCCCGACGGGCAACCGCTGCTGCTCGGCACCGTCAAGTCGAACATCGGCCACACGCAGGCCGCCGCAGGTGTGGCGGGCATCATCAAGATGGTCATGGCGATGCGCCACGGAACGCTTCCCCGCACCCTCCACGTCGACGAACCGACCCCGCACGTGGACTGGACGGCCGGCGACATCACCCTGCTGACCGAGGCCACGGCCTGGCCCGCGACCCGACGGCCGCGCCGAGCCGCCGTGTCCTCGTTCGGCATCAGCGGCACCAACGCCCACACGATCATCGAGCAGGCGCCGCAGGACACCGATCGCCCGGCGCCGACCAACCCGCCGACCGGACCGGTCCCCTTCGTCCTGTCGGCCAGAACCCCGCAGGCGCTCCGAGACCAGGCCGCCCGATTGCTCCCCGTGGCCGAGGCCACCACCGCCGGCGTGACCGGGAACGAGGACGGCTCCGTTCCCGTGGACCTGGCGTACTCCCTGGCCACCGGCCGTGCCGGCCTGGAACACCGCGCGGCGTTCACCGCCGGTGACCGCGAAGGCCTGCTCCGCGTGCTCACCGCCATCGCGGCCGACGACCCGGCGCCGGAGCTGGTGCGCGGGACGGTGTCCGGCGGCTCCCTCGCGTTCCTGTTCACCGGGCAGGGCAGCCAACGCCTCGGCATGGGTCGGGAACTGTACGAAACCTTCCCGGTGTTCGCCGACGCGCTGGACACCGTCTGCGCCCACACGGACGCACTGCTGGAAGTCCCTTTGAAGGACGTCCTGTTCGGGGTGGACGCGGGGCTCCTGGATCGGACCGGGTACACGCAGCCGGCGTTGTTCGCGGTCGAGGTGGCGTTGTTCCGGCTCCTCGAATCGTGGGGTGTGCGGCCGGACTTCGTGTCCGGGCACTCGATCGGTGAGATCGTTGCCGCGCATGTGTCGGGTGTGTTGTCGCTGGACGACGCGTGCGTGTTGGTCGCGGCTCGTGGGCGGCTGATGCAGGCGCTGCCTTCGGGTGGCGTGATGGTCGCGGTGCAGGCGTCGGAGGACGAGGTCCTGCCGCTGTTGACCGAGCGGGTGAGTGTCGCGGCGGTCAACGGTCCGGGGTCGGTGGTCATCGCCGGTGACGAGGACGCGGCGTCGGCGGTCGTGGCGGCCTT
>NZ_JANFAK020000212.1 GCF_024721315.2 Streptomyces sp. Isolate_45 | reverse complement strand
GCCCGGTACCGAGCCCGGCGGGGTTCACCGGGGACTGCGCGAGCTCGGCGGGACCGGAGTCGACGGGGCTGCCGTCCGCCCGGCGCCGCCCGGACGGCAGCGCGAGCGCGCCCCCGCCCTCACGGGCCCCGGCGGCCTTCGCCTCGTCGGCACCGTCCTCCAGGAAGGCGTCCACTCCGCGCCGCGCCCGGCGCCCACCGGGGCCGTTGCCACCGGACGTGGCCCCGGCGCCCTGGCCGCCCTCGGGCGCCGCGGGCTCCTCGGGGGGATCCGGCAGCGTCACGGTCCCCGCGCCCGAGCCCAACGGCAGTTCCAGCACGTACGCCCCGCCGGGCGCGCCCGGCACCTCCACCGTCTGCAGGACCCCGCCGTGCGCGGCGACGATGCCCCGGACGACCGGCTCGTGCACGGGGGTGCCGCCCTCGTGGGGGCCGCGCACCTCGATCCGTACGACCTCGCCGCGCTGGGCGGCGGCGACCACGATCGTCGAGTCCCCGTACCCGCTGCCCTGGGCGGTCTTGCCGGTGGCGTCCACCCCGGCGACGTCGGCCACCAGGTGCGCGAGGGCGGTCGCGATGCGTTCCGCGTCCACCTCGGCCTCGATGGTCGGGGCGTGCACGGCGAACTGCACCCGGCCGGGGCCGATCAGTTCGACCGCGCCGTCGATGCCGGCCGAGACGACCGTGTTGATCAGGACGTTCTTCTTCTTGAGCTTCTCGGCGCCCGCGTCGAGCCGCTGGAAGGCGAGCACGTTGTCCACCAGCGCGGTCATCCGCGAGTACCCGGCGGCCAGGTGGTGCAGGAGTTGGTTCGCCTCGGGCCACAGCTGGCCCGCGTCGTCGGCGGCCAGGGTGGCCAGTTCCCCGCGCAGCTCGTCGAGGGGGCCGCGCAGCGACTCGCCGAGGACGGCCAGCAACTGGGCGTGCCGCGCCGCGAGGGCGTCGTAGGCCCGCCGGTCGGTGAACGTCATGACGGCGCCGACGAGCAGCTCCCCGTCCCGTACGGGCGAGGTCGTCAGGTCGACGGCGACGGGCTGTCCGGACTTGTTCCAGAGCACCTGCCCGCGGACCCGGTGCTTGCGACCGCTGCGCAGGGTGTCGGCGAGGGGGGACTCGTCGAAGGGGAAGGGCGAGCCGTCGGCGCGCGAGTGCTGGACCAGTCCGTGCAGCTCGCGGTTGCCGAGGTCGGTGGCGCGGTAGCCGAGGATCTGCGCGGCGGCGGGATTCACCAGGACGACCCGGCCGTCGGTGTCGGTACCCACGACGCCTTCGGCGGCGGCCCGCAGGATCATCTCGGTCTGCCGCTGCGAGCGGGCCAGCTCGGCCTCGGTGTCCACGGTTTCGGAGAGGTCGCGCACGACGAGCATCAGCAGCTCGTCACCGGTGTAGGCGGGCTGGGGCTCGCGGTAGGCGTCCCGGCCGTCGAGGTGGGCGCTGGTGACCTCGACGGGGAACTCGGAGCCGTCGGTACGACGCGCGGTCATCCGCTTGGGCTTGGAGCGGCCCTCTTCGTCGTCGCCGGGCCGGCGCATCGAACCGGGGATCAGCTTGGAGTCGAACTCCGGCAGCAGGTCCAGTACACCGCGTCCGACGAGCCCCGTGCCGGGGCTCTCCATGACCGCGAGGGCGATCGAATTCGCGTTGACGACCGTGCCGTTGGCGTTGACGAGCAACAACGCGTCCGGGAGCGCGTCGAGTATTGCTGCGAGGCGAGCAGCGCCTCGGGATGGCCTGCTGCTCACGACGAGCTTCCTCCCTGACCACGACTACCGGCATGTCACGGGAGGAGTCTAAGGGCACGGCCCCGCGGCGAGGTGGCGGATGTACGGGGGAAACCGTGCATCCCGCGCATCCTCCCAGGTCAGGAACGCGCACTCGGAAGCACAGGTTCCAGGTTGTTCCACCGGGCGATGTCGCATCCGTTCTGCCGGCGGAAGGTGCTGTCCACCTTCTCGCCGCGCCACGTACCGGTGACGCGGGCGGTCGCGGGACCCCCGTCCTGGAAGGTGCAGATCTGCCGCTTCGGCTCGGGCGCGAAGGGGTTCTTGCCCTGCCGGGCGAGCTCGTCGAGGCGCGCGCAGGCCTTCTTCGCCTCGGGGTGGTTGCCGGCGACGGGGTCGCACTCCAACCGGTACTCGCCGTCGAGGAACCGGTTGCCGGTCTCGGAAACGGCGATGGTGAGGTGGTCGGGTTCGGGGGCGGACAGCAGCCGTGCCACCGGCAGGGACGGCAGCGGCGGCAGTGGGCCGGCGACCGCTGCGGCCAGGGCTGAGGTGACGGCGAAGGCGGCGAGACGCAGCATGGGGCACTCCAGGTCGTCCGTACGTCGTACGTCCCACCAACGACGCGCCGGCCCCGATGTTGCGTACGGGCTCGGGGATGTGTGCCGTACGTGTGCCGCACGTGTGTGCCGTGACCGCCCGGGCCGGGGGGAGTTCCGGGTCCGACACCGTTCCCGTGCGTTCCCGGGGACCGGACTCGAAAGGGCGGAGGGTCGTCCGCGCGGCGGGGCGCCCCGGGGACGACGGTTCGCCCCGCACGGCACTCCGGCGCCACGCGGCTTTCGAGGGGAAGGGCTTAAGGCTTTGCCCTGTGGCCCCGGCTGCTTGTACCGTGGGAGCGGATTGGTGAGCGGCCCTACGGCTGTGTCATCATCTGCACGCACCTTCGTACGCGGGGGTGTGCTGGAGGCGTCGCCTAGTCCGGTCTATGGCGCCGCACTGCTAATGCGGTTTGGGGCTTACCCCCCATCGAGGGTTCAAATCCCTCCGCCTCCGCACCTGACGAAGCCCCGGTCCTCACGGACCGGGGCTTCGGTGCGTTCCGGGGTGTTGACTCGGGCGGTTCGACACCGGCCGGCCCTGCGAGGGAAGGCCCGCGCGAGGGCGCGCCGGACTGCCCCGGGAATGGCCGGACGATCTTCTTCTGAGGCTTTTTCGCAGGTCAGAAGGGGTGGAGCTAATGGATTTCGCGTCCCGCCGAGGTCCATGTATTGTTGTTCTCGCAAGGCCAACGGGGCGCAAAACCCCGGGAAGCCCAAGCACTCGTAGCTTAACGGATAGAGCATCTGACTACGGATCAGAAGGTTGCAGGTTCGAATCCTGCCGAGTGCACAGCCGAAAAGGCCCCCCGGTTCGCCGGGGGGCCTTTTGCGTTGCCTTGACATCGCCGTCGCTAGCCTTCGAAGGACTGTTGATCGTTTCGATCCTTCGAGGGGGGGGACCCATGGGTCTGTTCGGGAACGCGCACACCGTCGATCCGGTTTCGGCGCAGCGGGACTACGCCCGGCTGCTGGGGCACGGTGAGCAGGTGCACGCCGCCTTCTTGCTGATCCGGGACACGATCCTGTTCACCGACCGGCGGCTGGTGCTCGTGGACAAGCAGGGGCTCACGGGGAAGAAGGTGGAGTACCACTCGATCCCCTACCGGAGCATCACGCACTTCTCCGTGGAGACGGCCGGTCACTTCGATCTCGACGCAGAGCTGAAGATCTGGATATCGGGTGCCCCGGCGCCGATCGAGAAGACCTTCACCAAGGGCGTCGACATCTACGAGGTGCAGGCGATCCTGACCCAGTTCGTCGCCCGATAGGAGGACCCGGTGTCGGCGCCGGCCCCCGTGGTCGACGCCGGGGCCGGCCTCGACGCCGGGCCGTGTTTCACGTGAAACACGGCCCCGGTCGGTCGGTGGTCACGTCCGGACGCGCGGCAGGCCGGTCACGGACATCACCAGCGAGTAGAGCGAGGTGGTGGCGGTGATGAAGACGCGGTTGTTCTTCGGGCCGCCGAAAGCGATGTTGGAGACGGGTTCGGGGACGCGCAGGCGGCCGATGAGGTCGCCGTCCGCCGCGTAGCAGTGCACGCCCGAATCGATGGCGGCCGCCCACAGTCGGCCCTCGTCGTCGAAGCGGATGTTGTCGACCCTGGGGCAGGTCGTGAAGACGCGGTCACCGCTCAGGGTGCCGTCCGCGTCGACATTGAAGGCGCGGATGTGGCCGGCGCGGGTGTCGGCGGCGTACAGCGCGCTCTCGTCCGGGGAGAAGACCAGCCCGTTCGGGCCGAGGAAGTCGTCCGCGACGAGCCGGACCTCACCGGTGGCCGGGTCGGCGCGGTAGAGGTTGCAGGCGCCGATCTCGCTCGGCGCCCGGTGGCCCTCGTAGTCACTGGTGATGCCGAAGTCGGGGTCGGAGAACCAGACGGAGCCGTCCGAGCGGACCACCGCGTCGTTCGGACTGTTGAGCCGCTTGCCGTTCCAGCGGTCGGCGATGACCGTGATCCGCCCGTCGTGTTCGGTCCGGGTGACGCGGCGGTTGCCCTGCTCACAGGTGATCAGGCGGCCCTCCCGGTCGAGGGTGTTGCCGTTGGAGTGGCCCGCCGGGGAGCGGAACACCGAGACGGCGCCCGTGGCCTCGTCCCAGCGCAGCATCCGGTCGTTCGGGATGTCGCTCCACACCAGCTGGCGCCAGGCCGGCAGGTACAGGGGCCCCTCGGCCCAGCGGCAGTCGTCGTACAGCCGCTCCAGGCGGACGTCGCCGTTGGCGCAGCGGCCGGTACGGAAACGTTCGTCCAGGATCTCGTACAGATCGAGGTCGGCTATGGCTGACATTCTTCCCCCTGTGGTCCAGTTCACCGAACTGTGTTCGGTGTGATGGTGAGATTGCAGGATCAGGTACCGTTTCCGCAAGAGCTGCCGGCTCATGAGAGGAAGATCGCGTGGACGACATCGACCGGGCGCTCGTCCTGTGTCTCCAGCAGGACGCGGGTCAGTCGTACGCAGCCCTCGGCGCCGCCGTCGGGCTCTCGGCCGGGGCGACCCACGAACGGGTGCGCAAGCTCCGCGAGCGCGGCGTCATCCGGCGGACCACCGTCGACGTCGACCCGGCCGCCGTGGGCAGCGGGGTGCTCGCCTACGTGATGGTCGATTCCCGTTCCTGGATGGGCGAGTCCGGGCCCGCGTTCGAGGCGATCCCGGAGATCCAGGAGGCCCACGTCATCGCGGGCAGCGCCTCCGTGCTGGTCAAGGTCCGCACCGCCTCCACCGAGCAGCTGCAGGACGTACTGCGCCGGCTGTACGCGATCGACGGGGTCAGCGGCACTCACGCCACCGTCGTCCTCGACACCTTCTTCGAACGGCCGCTCCCGCTGTGACCTGGAGGTGCACCGGGATCCGATGGTCGGACGGCCGCCCCGCCATCGGCTGGACAGGCCGCGCGGACCGCGACAGCCCGCTCGCCCTCGGGCAGCGGCTGGCCTTCACCGCCCTGGGCGAGCGGCGTTGCCTGGGCGTGCGGCGGGCCGGCAGGCGCACCCCCTGCCCCACCGGCCAGGCGGTCCCGGGCCGCATCGGGAACGCCCAGTGCCCGGAGTGCGCCCGCCTGGACCGGTCCTTCTCGGTGGCCGCCGACACCAACGCCGCCGACCCGCGTCCCTACCGGGTCTACCTGGCGTGGTTCGGCCCGGACACGGTCAAGGTCGGCATCACCGCCGAGGAACGCGGCCCGGCCAGGCTCCTGGAGCAGGGCGCGGTGACGTGGACCTGGCTGGGGCGGGGCCCGCTGATGGCCGCGCGCCGCACCGAGGAGCTGCTGCGTGCCGCCCTCGGGGTGCCGGACCGGATCGCCTACGCCCGCAAGCGCGTCCTGCGGGGCCTGCTGCCCCCCGAGTCCGAGCGGGCCCGTGAGGTCGCCGAGCTGCACGCCCGGTCCGTCGCCCTGCCCGGCTGGCCGGATTCCCTGGAACGGCTGCCCTGCGACGTCACCGACCACGCCGTGCCGTTCGGGTTGGCCGGGCTGCCCGTCCCGGCCCGGGTGGTCACGGAGTTGGTGCCGGGCGGGACCGTGGCGGGCGTCCCGGTCGGCGCGGCCGGACCGGACCTGCACTTCGCCGACGGGCTCGTGCTGGACGGGCGGCTGCTGGCCGGTTGGGAACTGGTCGCCGTCCCCGCGGCGGTGGAGGCCGTGACCGACGTGCTCCTCGCGGAGATCGCCCCGCCGGCTCCGGAGACCGAGCAGGACGGACTGTTCTGACCGTTCGTGGACGACCCCGGGTGCGGCGGACGCCGACCCGTCCGACGGCGCCGCCCGCCCGCCCGCGACGGCCAAGGTCAAAACTTGGATCCCTTTGGCCCTCCGGGGCCGATTGCGGTGGACACGCCGGAGCCGTCCGCCGAGGGTGGTGGGCATGAGCATCCAGCCCGTGCCGGCGTTCGAACCGCCTTACGTCATGGCCGTTTTCAGCAATGTCCGCACCCCCGACGAGAGCGGATACCCCGAGACCAACGCCCGGATGAACGAGATCGTCGCGGAGAACCCCGGCTTCCTCGGGTACGAGTCCGCGCGCACCCCCGGCGGCCTCGGCATCACCGTCGCCTACTTCCGCGACCACGAGTCCCTCACCGTCTGGAGAGAGGACCTGGAGCACCGGGCGGCCATGGAACAGGGTCGCGCCCACTGGTACGACAGCTACACCCTGCACGTCGCGACGGTCGAACGGAGCCACGGCTTTGCCCGCAACGGCTGAGACGGTCCGGGCGGTCCGGGTCTTCCGGGAGCGGCTCGGGCTGCCGGGACTGGTCGACGTCCACACCCACTTCATGCCCGAGCGGGTCCTTGACAAGGTGTGGGAGTACTTCGACGCGGCCGGCCCGCTGACCGGGGTCGAATGGCCCATCACCTACCGGCACGAGGAGGAGCAGCGCATCGCCCTGTTGCGGGAGTTCGGCGTCCGGGCCTTCACCGCGATGCTCTACCCGCACAAGCCCGGGATGGCCGCCTGGCTCAACGCCTGGGCCGTCGGCTTCGCCGCCCGCACCCCCGACTGCCTGCACACCGCGACCTTCTTCCCGGAGGAGGGCGTCGCCGCGTACGTGCGCCAGGCACTCGATGCCGGGGCCCGCGCCTTCAAGGCGCACCTCCAGGTCGGCGGCTACGACCCGAACGACGACCGGCTCGAACCGGTCTGGGGGCTGCTGGCCGAGGCAGGGACCCCCATCGTGATCCACTGCGGTTCGGGCCCCGTCCCGGGCAAGCACACCGGCCCCGAGCCGATCGCCCGGCTCCTGGCCCGCCACCCCCGGCTTCCCCTGGTCGTCGCGCACATGGGAATGCCCGAGTACGCGGACTTCCTGGACCTCGCCGACCGGTACCCGGAGGTCCGCCTCGACACCACCATGGCCTTCACCGACTTCTCCGAGCAGTTCAGCGGCTTCCCGCCCGGGGACCTCGGGCGGCTCGCGGACCTCGGCGACCGCATCCTGCTCGGCACCGACTTCCCGAACATCCCCTATCCCTACGAGCACCAGCTGGAGGCCCTGGAACGCCTCGGGCTGGGCGACGACTGGCTGCGGGCCGTCTGCCACGACAACGGCGCCCGGCTGTTCCGCCTCGACGGCTGAGGCCCCGCGATCCGGCCCCGCGATCCGGCCCCGCGATCCGGCCCCGCGATCCGGGCCCGGGATCCGGCGCTGGTACCCCGCCGGGCCCCGCCGGCGATTCTCAGGAGATTCACAGGAAGGGGCAAGAACGCTCTCAGAGGCGGCGGCCAGCGTGAACCCATGACTGCGACGACCACCTCCCACGCGTCCACGTCCACCGGCAACCCGACGGCCCTCGTGCGTCCCGACGGGGGACCCTGCCGGGTCCTCGTCGTCGACGACGAGGCCTCCCTCTCCGAGCTGCTGTCCATGGCCCTGCGCTACGAGGGCTGCGAGGTCCGCAGCGCGGGCGACGGGGCGGGCGCCGTGCGGGCGGCGCGGGAGTTCCGGCCGGACGTGGTCGTGCTGGACATCATGCTCCCGGACATGGACGGCCTGGCGGTGCTCGGCCGACTGCGCCGGGAGATCCCGCAGGTGCCGGTGCTGTTCCTGACGGCCAGGGACTCGGTCGAGGACCGGATCGCGGGCCTGACGGCCGGCGGCGACGACTACGTCACCAAGCCGTTCAGCCTGGAGGAGGTCGTGGCCCGGCTGCGCGGCCTGGTCCGGCGCTCCGGCGCGGCGCAGGCCGCACGCGGCGGCTCCGTCCTGTCCGTCGGTGACCTGCGGCTCGACGAGGACAGCCACGAGGTGGTCCGGGGCGGCCAGGAGGTCCACCTGACCGCCACCGAGTTCGAGCTGCTGCGCTACCTCATGCGCAACCCGCGCCGCGTGCTCAGCAAGGCGCAGATCCTGGACCGCGTCTGGTCCTACGACTTCGGCGGCCAGGCCAACGTGGTCGAGCTCTACATCTCCTACCTGCGCCGCAAGCTGGAGGCGGGCACCGGCCTGCCCCCGATGATCCACACCCGGCGCGGCGCGGGCTACCTGATCAAGCCGGCCGAATAGTGCCCGTACGCCTTCCCCTGCCGGCCCGCCGCTCGACCCCCCGTCCCGCCCGCCGCGCCACCCGCCGGCCGTGGTCCCTGCGGACCCGGCTGGTGGTTTCGGCGGTGGCGCTGATCGCGGTCGTCGGCGCGGCCATCGGCACCGTCACCACCCTCGCGCTGCGCTCCTACCTGGTCGACCGGCTCGACGAGCAGCTGAACGTCTCCCTGGGCATCGCGGTCCGGGGCCCCGGCGCGGGCAAGGCGGCCCGCGACAACGCCCTCGGCTTCGTCCTGGCCCCGGGCAATCCCCAGAACACCGCCGGGATCCGCCTCGACCCCACCGGCAAGGTCCTCGGTACCGCCCGCAGCACCCCCGCCGACGGATCGGCGCCCGACCACCTGCGCGCCCTCGACGAGGCCCAGACCGAGGCCCTGGCCGGGGTCGCGCGCAAGGCCGCGCGGGGCGGCGGAGGCCCCGTGGAACTGGAGCTGCCCGGCCTCGGGGGCTACCGGGCGCAGACCGCGCCCGGCGGGAGCCTGGTCCTCGCGATCCCGCTCCGCGACGTCGACCGTACGGTGCACACCCTGATCGGAGTCGAAGTCTCCGTCACCCTGGCCGGGCTGATCGCGGCCTCCCTCGCCGGACAGGCCCTGGTCGGGGTCGCCCTGCGGCCGCTGCGCCGCGTCGCCGCCACCGCCACCCGGGTCTCCGAACTTCCCCTGCACAGCGGGGAACCCGCCCTGCACGAACGGGTCCCCGACGCCGAGGCCGATCCCCGTACCGAGGTGGGCCAGGTCGGCGCCGCACTGAACCGGATGTTGGGCCACGTCTCCTCCGCGCTCACCGCCCGCCAGGAGAGCGAGACGCGGGTCCGGCAGTTCGTCGCGGACGCCAGCCACGAGCTGCGCACCCCGCTCGCCTCCATCCGGGGATACGCCGAACTCACCCGCCGGGGACGGGAGGAGCCCGGTCCCGACACCCGGCACGCCCTGGACCGGATCGAATCCGAGGCCACCCGGATGACGGGACTCGTCGAGGACCTCCTGCTCCTGGCCCGGCTCGACGCCGGCCGCCCGCTGTCCGGCGACGCCACCGACGCCGACCTCGCGCCGCTCGTCGTGGACGCCGTCAGCGATGCCCGGGCCGCCGGACCGGGGCACCACTGGCGGCTCGATCTCCCCGACGAGCCGGTACCCGTACGCGCCGACCCGGCCAGGATCCAGCAGGTCCTGGTGAACCTGCTGGCCAACGCCCGCACCCACACCCCGCCCGGCACGACGGTCACCGCCCGTGTTTCACGTGAAACATCCACCGTCCGGCTACGGGTCGAGGACGACGGGCCCGGCATCCCGCCCGAGCTGCTGCCCCACGTCTTCGAACGGTTCGCCAGGGGAGACGCCTCCAGGTCGCGGGCGGCCGGATCCACCGGCCTCGGGCTCGCCATCGTCCACGCCGTCGTCTCGGCGCACGGCGGACGGGTCGACGTGCGCAGCGCACCCGGCATGACCTCCTTCGAGGTGCACCTGCCGCTCGCCCCCGCCGCGGACCTCGGCAACCGCGCGGACTCACAGACGGGGCACAGGCTCAGCACACAGCGGTGACAGGCCGCCCCGCGAGGGTCGTCCCATGTCAACCGACGCCTCTCCCGGGGCCCTTCCGGCACGGACGCCCCTCGCGCCCCTGCCCGGTGTGCCCGTGCTCGACGTGGTGATCCCGGTCTTCAACGAGGAGAAGGACCTCGGCCCCTGCGTCCGCCGGCTGCACGCCCACCTCACGCGCACCTTCCCCTACCCCTTCCGCATCACCATCGCCGACAACGCCAGCACCGACCGCACCCCGGAGGTCGCGGCCGCCCTCGCCGCCGGGTGCGCGGAGGTACGCAGCACCCGGCTGGAGCAGAAGGGCCGCGGCCGGGCCCTGCGCACCGTCTGGTCCCGGTCGGAGGCGCCCGTCCTCGCGTACATGGACGTGGACCTCTCCACCGACCTGAACGCCCTCCTGCCGCTGGTCGCCCCGCTGATCTCCGGCCACTCCGACCTCGCGATCGGCACCCGGCTCGCCCGGTCCTCGCGGGTGGTGCGGGGCGCGAAGCGGGAGTTCGTCTCGCGGGCCTACAACCTGCTGTTGCGTTCGTCGCTCGCCGCCCGGTTCAGCGACGCCCAGTGCGGCTTCAAGGCCATCCGCGCCGAGGTCGCCGAGCGACTGCTGCCCCTGGTGGAGGATTCCGGCTGGTTCTTCGACACCGAACTGCTGGTGCTCGCCGAGCGGGCCGGCCTGCGCATCCACGAGGTTCCCGTGGACTGGGTCGACGACCCCGACTCCACGGTCCACATCGCGCGCACCGCCGCCGAGGACCTCAAGGGGATGTGGCGGGTGGGCCGGGCCCTGGCCGTCGGAGCGCTCCCCCTCGACCGGCTCGCCCGACCCTTCGGGGACGACCCCCGCGACCGGACCGCCCTGCCCGGAGTCCCCCGGGGGCTGGCCCGCCAGCTCCTGGGCTTCTGCGCCGTCGGGGCCCTGAGCACCCTCCTCTACCTGCTGCTCTACTCCGCCCTGCGGGGGGCGGCCGGACCGCAGGGCGCCAACGCGACCGCCCTGCTGCTCTGCGCCGTCGCCAACACCGCCGCCAACCGGCGGCTCACCTTCGGCGTACGAGGTCGGGCCCGGGCGATCCGCCACCAGGCCCAGGGGCTCGTCGTGTTCGGCATCGGGCTGGCCCTGACCAGCGGTTCGCTGGCCGCGCTCGGGGCGGCCACCGCCGAGCCGTCGCACGGCACCGAGCTGGCCGTCCTGATCACCGCGAACCTCGCCGCCACGGTGCTCCGCTTCCTGCTCCTGCGGGCCTGGGTCTTCCCCGACCGGGCCGCGCGGCCCACGACCCCGATGCACGCCACGACCTCGATCCACCCCACGCCCCGGACGGACCCCACCGCCGTACCGACGACCCAGGAGGGCCCGTGACCACGGCCGCACCGCCGCTCTTCCCACCAGCCGCACCCGAACCCGCACCCGTCACCGTCCCGACGGCGGCCGTGCGGCCGCGCTGGGAACGCCCCGCGTACGCCGCCCTGCTCCTGTGCACGGCCCTGTTGCTCCTGTGGAACCTGGGCTCTTCCGGCTACGCCAACTCCTTCTACTCCGCGGCCGTCCAGGCCGGTTCGGAGAGCTGGAAGGCCTTCTTCTTCGGCTCCTCCGACGCCGGGAACTCCATCACCGTCGACAAGCCCCCGGCCGCCCTGTGGCCCATGGCGCTGTCCGTACGGCTCTTCGGACTCGGCTCCTGGCAGATCCTCGTCCCACAGGCCCTGATGGGCGTGGGCACCACCGCGGTTCTGTACGCCTCCGTACGCCGCCAGTTCGGGCCCGCCGCGGCCCTCCTCAGCGGCAGCGCCTTCGCGCTCACGCCGGTCGCCGCGCTCATGTTCCGCTTCAACAACCCGGACGCGCTGCTCACCCTCCTGCTGACCGTCACCGTGTACTGCGTACTGCGCGCCCTGGAGGGGGCACACACCCGCTGGCTCCTCTGGGCCGGTGTCGCCGTCGGCTTCGCCTTCCTCACCAAGACCCTCCAGGCCTTCGTCATCCTGCCGCCCCTCGCCCTGCTGTACGCGGTCTGCGCGCCGACGCGGCTGCGCCGGCGTCTGGGTCAGCTCCTGTTGGCGGGGGCGGCCGCGGTGGTGGCGGGCGGCTGGTGGGTCGCCGTGGTGGAGCTGTGGCCCGCGGCCTCCCGGCCGTACATCGGGGGCTCCCAGAACAACTCCTTCCTGGAACTGACCCTCGGCTACAACGGCCTGGGCCGGATCAACGGGAACGAGACCGGCAGCGTCGGCGGTGGCGGAGGCCGTCCGGGCGGAGGCGGCGGAGGTGGCGGCTGGGGTGAGACCGGCATCGACCGGCTTTTCTCCGCCAATGTGGGAGGGCAGATCTCCTGGCTGCTGCCCGCCGCCCTGATCCTGCTGGTCGCCGGTTTGGTGATCACCTGGCGGGCACGTCGGGCCACCGATTCCCTGGAGGGCATGGCCCGCGCGGCCTTCCTCGCCTGGGGCGGCTGCCTGCTGATCACGGCCGTGGTCTTCAGCTGGATGCAGGGCATCTTCCACGAGTACTACACCGTCGCGTTGGCGCCGTTCGCGGCCGCCCTGACCGGGATGGGCGTGGCCCTGCTGTGGGAGGAGCGGGGTTCCCGGGCCGCCGCGTTCACGCTCTCCGGGACCCTCGCGCTGACCGCTTACTGGTCGTTCGTCCTGCTCGGCCGGTCCGACGGGTACCTGCCGTGGCTGCGCTGGACGGTCCTGGTGGCGGGCGGGCTCGCCGCGGTGGCGCTGGCCCTCGCCGGCCGCCTCGACCGCCGGCTGCTGCGGGCGACGGCCGCACTGGGGCTGGCGGCCGCGCTGGCGGGCCCGCTCGCGTACTGCCTGACCACGGTGAGCGCCGGCCACACGGGCTCCATCGTGACGGCCGGTCCGGCCGTGGCGGGCGGCCGGGGCGGCCCCGGCGGAATGCGGCAGGGCCCCGGCCCCGGCGGCGAGGCCCC
>NZ_JANFAK020000211.1 GCF_024721315.2 Streptomyces sp. Isolate_45 | reverse complement strand
GGCGGGCGCGCCGCGGGCGCGGGCCGGGCACCGCCCGCGAGTGACGCGGACGGTGCCCGGAGCGGCTCCCGGTATCGCGCGACCCGGACCGGTCGCGCCCGCTCAGAAGCGCTGCGGGCCGTTCGGGAACGGGGACGGCGCCGGGAGCGCCTCACGGCGTTCCGCGGGGGCCGGCTCCGTCCGGCAGGTGATGTCCCGCCCGGGCAGTCGGCCCGTGGCCAGGTAGGCGCTGACCGGGGCGTTCACGCAGGAGTTGGGCTCGGCGAGGTACACGGCGTGCCCCTCCCCGCCCCGCGCGAGGACCATCCGCGAGCCCTTCAGCGCACGGTGCAGGCCCTGTCCGCTGACGAGGGGGGTCTGTGAGTCCCACTCGTTCTGCACGGTCAGGACGTTCGCCCGCTTCGTGATGGGAGTGGCCGCCTCCAGGGGCCGCTGCCAGAAGGCGCACGGCTTGATGTTGGAGGCCATGTCCCCGTACAGCGGGTACTTCGCCTTGTCCCGGGCCGCGTCGCGGGCGTACTGCCCCGGATCGCGCGGCCAGGCGTCGGTGTCCGCGCAGACCACGGCCCAGAAGACGGCGGTGCCGTTGTCCGACGCCGGTTCGGGCGCGGTCGTACGACCGCTCGACGAGATCGTGGCGGCGGGCGCGGCGGCGGCCTTGACCCGGTCCGGACCGAACACCGCCTTCGCGTCGGGCACGGCCGTGCCCGGGGGAACCGGACGGCCCTCGGCGGCGGCCTTCAGCGCGGCGATCAGCGGCGCGGCCGCCGAGGGGGTGAAGAACAGCGGCCGCGCGGAGCGGATCCGGTCGCCCGTCAGTTTCATTCCCTCGAACTCGACGGGTTCGCGGTCGGCCCGCGCCACCAGGTCCCAGAACGACTTGGACACGGCGCCCGGAGTGCTGCCGAGCCCGAACTCGGCGTCGCGTTCGGCCGTCCAGCGGGTCCAACGGGCGAAGGCCGGCTCGGCCTCCGTGGCCCACACCTGGAACATGCCGCGCCAGATCCGCCCGGGGTCGACCCCGCTGTCGAGCACGAAGCGGTCGGCGCGGTCCGGGTACATCTGCGTGTACACCGCGCCGAGGTGGGTCCCGTACGAATAGCCCAGGTAGGAGATCTTCCGCTCGCCCAGGGCGGCGCGGATGACGTCCATGTCCCGGGCCGTGTTGCGGGTGGTGATGTGGGGGAGGAGGGCGCCGGCCTTCTCCCGGCACTTGTCGGCGACGGTCCGCGCCCACGCGACGTCCGAGGGGAAGGTCGCCGGCCGGTACGGCCGGTCGATGTTCTGCTCGGCGTCGGTCATTCCGCAGGTGATCGGGCTGCTGGCCCCGACGCCCCGCGGGTCGAAGCCGATCAGGTCGTACTTCTCCCCGACCTCCTTGGGGAGCGCCGCGCTGAACTCCAGGGGCAGGCCGAGCCCGGGCCCGCCCGGACCGCCGGGGTTCAGCAGCAGGACCCCGTGCCGCTTCGCCGGGTTCTCGCTCTTGACCCGGGATATCGCCAGGTCGATCGTGCGCCCCCGAGGGCGCTGGTGGTCGAGCGGCACCTTGATGGTCGCGCACTCGTACGAGGCCGGCTGGTCGGTGCTGCACCGGTGCCAAGCGGGCTTGCGCGCACCGTAGTCGGGCGCCGGCTCGGCGGCCGCCCCGGTGGCGGTGAGGAGGGGCAGGGCGGTGGCGAGGAGTCCGGCGGTGGCTAGCAGGGGTGCGATGCGTTTCGTGCGCACGAAGAGCCGATCCTTTCGATGAGGAACGCGGTTCCCTGCACACCCTGGGGCAATCGACGGCCGGGCGAATCATCCCTCAGGGCGCCGTCCGTGCTCCTCGCGAATGAGCGGAATTCCGGACAACTGGCCGACACGCCGCGCGGATTGAGTGCAAGAGCGAGCTATGTTACGCACGAGTGCGGTTCGTCCCGAGGCGCCGCCCCGCAGGACGAGGGGGCGGGGCGATGTCGATGCGCGCGGAAGACGATCCCGTGGGTCGGCGTACCGAACGGGCGCTCCTCAGGGCCGCGTTGGACAACGCACGCACCGGACGGGGCGGTTCGGCCGCACTGCTGCGCGGCGAGGCCGGCATCGGCAGGACGGCCCCCCTCGACCGGGTCCAACGACGGGCCCGCGCGGACGGATTCCTCGTGCCGCACCTTCGTCCCCGCCGCCACCGCACTGGCCGCCGCCGACGAGGAGGCCGACGCCCGCTACCGCGCCGCCCACGCCGTGCCCGGAGCCGAGCAGTGGGTCTTCGAACTGGCCCGCCTGCGAAGGGCCCACGGCTCCTGGCTGCGCCACCACCGGGGGTAGGCCCGGCACGTCCTGAGCGAGGCCCACCACACCTTCCGCACCCTGCGGGCCGGACCGTCGGCGGAACGCCGCGCCCAGGAACTCCGGGCCGCCGGGCACCCGGTGGAAACCGCCGCGGGCGGGCAGGGACTGCTGACCGGCCAGGAAGCGCGCATCGCCCGGTCGGCGCGCGCCTGTACAAGATCTTCCCGAAGCTGGGGATCACTTCGCGCGCCGCCCTCGCCAAGGCGTTGGAAGCCGACTGACGGATGCCCGACCAGAGGGCCCGGCGGTAGGGCAACGGCTCAAGGCGTCCGAGGCGTCGAACCGGCCCTGCCGATGGCGGTCAACGCGCGGTCCAGTACCTCCTGGACCTGGCCGAGGGCCGAGACGGTGGTCACCAGCCCCTGGCCCCGATAGTGGTCGAGGACCGGTGCCGTCTCGCCGCGATACACCTCCAGCCGCTTGCGAACGGTCGCTTCGCGGTCGTCGTCCCGCTGGTACAGCTCACCGCCGCAGAAGGCGCAGGTTCCCGCGACTTCGGGCGGGTCGTGATCGACGTGGAAGATGTGCCCGGGGTCCTCACGGCACAACCGTCGCCCCGCGATGCGGCTGATCACCTCCGCGTCGGGAACCTCCAGGTGGAGCACGGCATCCAGCCCCGACCCGGTGCGGGCCAGGATGCCGTCCAGTTCCGCCGCCTGGGCGGGATTGCGGGGGAAGCCGTCCAACAGGAACCCGGGCTCGGTGTCCGGGCGGGCAAGGCGCTCCCTGATCACCCCGACCGTGACCTCGTCCGGCACCAGGAGGCCGGCGCGGATGTGCCGGTCGGCGTTCCGCCCCAGCTCGGTGCCCCGCGCGATCTCCTCGCGGAACAGGTCACCGGTGGAGATGTGCCGGATCGACAGGTGGGTGGCGAGGCGCACCGCTTGCGTGCCCTTGCCGGCTCCGGGCGGCCCGATCAGCAGGAGGCGCATCGATGAGGTGTCCCTTCGTCATGCGTGGCCAGGGAGATCGCGGAATCCGGAGCGGTCGGGCGTCGTGGCTGCGTGGACGCGCCCATGCTATTTCAGCGGACAACGGGCACTTCGCTGTTTTTCGCGCGGGTGTCACCGTGTTCCACGGTGCGCCTCGGGCCGGGCGAGACTTCACGACACGCCCTGCACGGCTCCGGCCAGCCCCTCCGCCAGCAGCAGCACGCCGATGGCCACGATCACCCAGGCCATGACCGCGGCCGCGTGGGTCTCCAGCCAGAGCTTGACCCGCGCCAGCGGCCCCAGGACGCGCGGACCGCCCACGGTGTGCAGCAGGACCGGCAGGGCGACCGTACTGGCCGCGACGGCCGTGAAGACGGCCAGCCCGACGCCCGCGCCGGCGGCCGACGAACCGGCGGCGCCGACGGCCAGCCCGGCGGCCGCCGACAACAGGAAGATCTTCGGGTTGGCCACCGCGAGGAGCACCCCGAGCCGGAACGCCCGGCCGGGCCCCGCCTCGCTGAGGAGCCGCATCCAGCGCGGCGCGGGTTTGCCGTGCCTGACCAGCCACTGCCGGACCCCCAGCGCGACGAGGCACAGGCCCAGCACGATCCGCGCCCAGTCCGTCCACGGCCGGTCGCGTTCGCCCAGCGGGACCAAGGAGGTCAGCACGGCGCACAGGACCGCGGGCACCGCCACGCCGATGACCCACCCGGCCAGGAAGGCACCGCTGGTGACCTTGGCCCGCGGCGTGAACTGCATGAACACGGCCGGGATCACCGTGAACGGCGAGACGGCGATCACGACTGCCATCGGCAGGACCTCGCCGATCACCATTGCCCCCGGCGCCGACCCGGTTCCGGTGCGCGCATGGCCGGGTACCCCTCTGCTCGTCATGGCCCCTCCACGGCCCAACCGCTTCGGACTCACCTCGGCCGTCGACGCGGCGGGCGGCTTCCAGGACTTCCCCGACGACCACGCCACCGTCATCGACCTCGCCCGCACCGGTGAACCCTCCCCGCGCATCGCCTACTACCTCTTCCCGCGGACCGCCGGCGTCTGACGGCGTCCCGGCCCCGGGCGGCCACCGACCGGTACGGGGCTCCGCCGTGCTCCGCCCGGCGGCGCGGAGCCCCGTACCCGCTCCTCGGCGCTCAGCAGATGCGCGGCAGCTGCTCCCCGATCGGCAGGTCCACCACCCGCGTCCCGCCGAGGCCGGTCCGCGCGACGACGAGACCGGGATGGGCCTCCACGGCCTCCCCGATCACCGCCGCGTGCCGGCCCAGCGGGTGGGCGCGCATGGCGTCGAGCACGGCCTCGGCGTGCTCCCGGGGCACGAAGGCGACCAACTTGCCCTCGTTGGCCACGTACAGGGGATCGAGGCCGAGGATCGCGCAGGCGTTGGCGACCGCCGGCGGCACCGGGACCCGCGACTCGTGCAGGACGACGCCGGTGCCGGAGGCGACCGCGATCTCGTTCAGGGAGGCCGCCAGACCGCCCCGCGTCGGATCGCGCAGGACGTGCAGGTCCGGGGTGACCGCGAGCATGCTCCGGACGAGACCGCCCAGGGCAGCGCAGTCGCTCAGGACGTCCACCCCGAACTCCAGGCCCTCGCGCACGCTCATGATCGCGACCCCGTGCAGCCCGATCTCACCGCTGACGATCACCACGTCGCCGGGGACCACGCGCTGCGGACGCAGGTCCACGCCCGCCGGTACGAGCCCGATGCCGGAGGTGTTGATGTAGATGCCGTCGCCGTGCCCGGCCTCCACCACCTTGGTGTCGCCGGTGGCCACCTCCACCCCGGCCGAGCGCGCGGCGGCGCCCATGGCCTCGGCCACCCGGGCGACCGTGGAGATCTCCACGCCCTCCTCCAGGATGAACCCGCAGGACAGGTAGGCCGCGTCGGCCCCGCTCATGGCCAGGTCGTTGACCGTGCCGTTGACGGCCAGGTCCCCGATGCTCCCGCCGGGGAAGAACAGCGGGCGCACCACGTACGAGTCGGTGGAGAAGGCGAGCCGGACCCCACCGAGCCGGACGGCCGCGGAATCCCCGAGCTGCGCCAGCACCTCACCGCCGAACGCCGGCGCGAAGAGGTGCTCGACGAGCTCGGCCGAGAGGGCGCCGCCGCCGCCGTGGCCCATCACCACCCTGGGGCGGTCGCGCAGCGGCGCCGGGCAGGTCCAACCGGCGACGTCGAGGACCGCCTCGGGCCGAACCGTGTCGGGTCGTGCGGTCTCGGGTCGTGCGGTGTCGGGTCGTGCGGTGTCGGGTCGTGCTGTCTCAGGCAACGGGGCTCGCCTCCAGCGGCGCGGTCGGGGCGGTCGGGGTGACCCGGTCGTTCTGCGCGGCCGGGAGGTCCAGCCGCCGGTACAGGTAGTACGCCGCACACGCGCCCTCGCTCGACACCATCGTGGCGCCCAGCGGATTGCGCGGCGTGCACAGGGTGCCGAACGCCTCGCACTCGTGCGGCTTCAGCAGCCCCTGGAGCACTTCGCCGGCGCGGCACTCGGCAGGCTCCAGGGTGGTGATGCCGGTCACCGAGAACCGGTGCTCGGCGTCGAACTCCCGGTACCGCGAGGACAACCGCCAGCCGCTGTCCGGGATCACCCCGATGCCGCGCCACGCCCGGTCGGTGACCTCGAAGACGTCGTCGAGCATCGCGAGCGCCGCCGGGTTGCCCTCGGGGCGGACGGCGCGGGCGTAGGCGTTGTCCACGGTGTGCTCGCCGCGCTCCAACTGCCGCACCGCACGCCGGACGCCCTCCAGGATGTCCAGCGGCTCGAAGCCCGTCACCACGATCGGCACCCGGTGGCGCGCGGCCAACTCGGGGTACTCGCCCGTCCCCATCACGCTGCACACGTGCCCGGCGGCGAGGAAGCCCTGGACCCGGCAGCTCGGCGAACGCATGATCGCCTCGATCGCCGGAGGGACCCGGACGTGCGACACCAGCAGGCTGAAGTTGCGGATGCCGAGCTTCTTCGCCTGGTACACCGTCATGGCGTTCGGTGGCGCCGTGGTCTCGAACCCGATGCCGAAGAAGACCACCTCGCGCTGCGGGTTCTGCTGCGCGACCTTCAGCGCGTCGAGCGGTGAGTACACCACCCGTACGTCGCCGCCCTCGCTGCGCACCTGGAAGAGGTCACGGCCCGTTCCGGGGACGCGGAGCATGTCCCCGAAGGAACAGAAGATGACGCCGGGGCGGGAGGCGATCTCCAGCGCCTTGTCGATGACCTCCAGCGGCGTCACGCATACCGGGCAGCCCGGACCGTGAATCAACTCGACTTGATCAGGCAGCAGTTGATCGATTCCGTGCCGGATGATGGTGTGGGTCTGGCCGCCGCACACCTCCATCAGCGCCCAGGGGCGGGTGACGGTGGCGTGGATGTCGTCGAGCAACCTGCGGGCGAGTTCCGGATCCTGGAACTCCTCGATGTACTTCACTGCGGGATCTCCTCCTGCCGGGCCTCGGTGTGCGCCCTGTCCGCGGCGGGCTCGTCGTCGGTGAACGGCCACGGAGCGCCGCCCGCCTCCGCCGCCATCTCCCAGGGGTCGCCGAACTCCTCCTGGAGCATCCCGAGTTGCTCGAACAGCTCCAGGGTCTGCCGGGCCGATTCCTCGTCCAGGCGCTGGAGTGCGAAGCCCACGTGGACGATCGCGTACTCGCCGACCTGGAGGTCCGGCAGGTACTCCAGGCACACCTCCTTCTGCACCCCGCCGAAGTCGACGGTGGCCATGCGGGTGCCGTCCTTCTCCCCGATCTCAAGCACTCTGCCGGGTACCGCGAGGCACATGGGCTTCTCCTTGCTGTGGGTGGTCCGTGGCCCGGGCGGCCCCCGCGGTGCCCGCCACCACGAGCTGGCCGAGGGCCAGGCCGCCGTCGTTCGGTGGGACGCGGTGGTGCCGCAGGACGGTGAAGCCGCGCCCGCGCAGGTCGTCGGCGCAGGCCGCGGAGAGCAGGGTGTTGGCGAAGACCCCGCCGGTCAGGGCGACCGTGTCCAGGTCGTGCCGGTCGCGGGCGAGCCCGCACAGCGTGCCGACGAGGGCGGCGACCCCGGCGTGGAACCGGGCGGCGATCACCGGGCGGGCCGTGCCCGCCCGTACGTCGGCCACCACCGCGGCCAGTACGGGCGCCGGGTCGGCGACGACCGGCCCCGAGCCGCCCGCCGCGGGACGCCGCAGCCCGAAGGCGTAACCGCCCCCGTACTCCGTACCCGCCTCCAGGGCGGCGGCCTCCAGCTCGATCGCCGCCTGCGCCTCGTACCCGGCGAGGTGGCGGATGCCGGCCAAGGAGGAGACGGCGTCGAAGAGCCGGCCCATGCTGGAGGTCGGCACGCAGTTCAGCCCTCGCTCCAACTGGCGTTCCAGCACACGAAGTTCATCGGGCGGGCAGGCGGCCGTGCACGGCAGGTCCGGGTCCCGGTCCAGCCCCGCGGCCCGCAGGTGGGACAACGCCATCCGGTACGGCCGCTGCACGGCGGCGTCACCGCCCGGCAGCGGGACGTACGCGAGGTGCGCGAACCGGCTGAACCCGGCGTAGTCGGCGAGCAGGACCTCCCCGCCCCAGACCGCGCCGTCGTCCCCGTACCCGGTCCCGTCGAAGGCGACGCCGATCACCCGCCTGCCGCCGTCGAGGCCGTGCTCGGCCATCGCGGACGCGACGTGGGCGTGGTGGTGCTGGACGAGGACCAGCGGGCGCCCGTCCGCGTGCTCCCGCGCCCACCGGCCCGAGCGGTAGCCGGGGTGCCGGTCGGCGGCGATCAGGGCGGGGCGGACCCCGGTGACGGATTCCAACTGCCGCTGCGCGCCCTCGAAGGCGTACCGGGTGGCCAGGTCGTCCATGTCGCCGATGTGCGCGGACAGCCAGGCCCGGCGGCCCTCGCCCAGGCAGAACGCGTTCTTCAGGTCACCGCCCACGGCGAGGCTCGCCGGTACCTCGACCGGCAGCGTCACGGGCAGGGGGGCGTACCCGCGCGAACGGCGTACGGTCAACCGCTCGCCCCCGCAGACGCGCACCACGGAGTCGTCGCACGGCACATGGATGGGCCGGTCGTGCGTGAGCCAGGCATCGGCGAGGCCCGCGAGCCGCTCCAGGGCCTCGGTGTCGTCCGTGACGATGGGCTCGCCCGAGAGGTTGCCACTGGTCATCACCAGCAGGCGGGGGCCCTCCGGGTCGCCGGGCAGGCCGAGCAGCAGGTGGTGCACGGGGGTGTACGGGAGCATCACACCGAGGTCGGGACCGCCCGGCGCGACCGCCTCCGCCACACCCGTCGCCCCACGGCGGCGGCGCAGCAGGACGATGGGACGGACCGCTCCGGTGAGCAGGCTCCGCTCCTCGGTCCCGACGACCGCGAGCCGTTCGACGTCGGCGAGCTCCCGGGCCATCAGCGCGAACGGCTTGTCGCCGCGGTCCTTGCGGCGGCGCAGCTCGGCGACGGCGTCCGCGTGGGAGGCGTCGCAGGCCAGGTGGTAGCCGCCGAGCCCCTTCACCGCGAGGACCGCCCCCTCGGCCAGCATCCGACGGGCCCCGGCGACGGGGTCGACGCCGGTCACCTCGCGGGGCGGTCGCCCGGACAGCAGCCGCAGGCGGGGCCCGCAGGCCGGGCAGGCCACCGGCTGGGCGTGGAAACGCCGGTCGGCCGGGTCCGCGTACTCGCGGGCACAGTCCGGGCACATGGGGAAGCGGGCCATGGTGGTGTGGGCCCGGTCGTACGGGAGCCCGGTGACGATGGTGAAGCGGGGCCCGCAGTGCGTGCAGGTGATGAAGGGGTGGCGGTGACGCCGGTCGGCGGGGTCGGCCAGCTCGGCGAGGCAGTCGGCGCAGGTGGCCACGTCGGGGGAGACCAGCGTCCGGGCGGGCCCCCCGGTGCGGGAGGCGACGATGGTGAATCCGGAGCCGCCCGCGACCGGCACGGCCCAGTGGTCGACGGTGTCCACGACGGCCAGCGGCGGGGCGTCCGCCGCGAGCCGCTCGCAGAACCGCAGCACCGCCTCCGCCGATCCCTCGACCTCGGCGACGACGCCCTCCGGCGTGTTGGTGACGTGCCCGGCGAGGCCGAGCCCGGTGGCGCGGGTGTACACGTACGGGCGGAAGCCGACGCCCTGGACCACGCCCCGGACGGTGATCCGGCGGCGCTGCACGGCCTCCATCAGCGGGTCTGCGCCACGGAGTCGTGGACGTGCGGGTGGACGCGCCCGTCAGGGCCGTGGTGGTGGTCGTCGTCCCCGTCGTGGTCGTGGTCGTGCACGTGTCCGTCGTCGTGTCGGTGGGAGTGCCCGTGCCCCTGCTCGTGCCGGGTCCGGGCCATGACCGGTGTGTGCGGCGCCGTTCCCGCGCCGACGGCCAGGGCCCGGTCCAGGAGGAGGCCCGCACCCGTACCCGCGCGGGCCGAGGTGAGCACCACTTCCACCCCCGGGTTGACCTGCTGGACGTTCCGCCGGAAGGCCGCCTCGTCGAATTCGACGGCCTCCGCGATGTCAGTCTTGGTGACGACCACCAGCTGGGCCAGCCCGAACGCCGTCGGGTACTTCAGCGGCTTGTCCTCGCCCTCGGTGACCGAGGCGAGCACCACCCGCAGGTTCTCCCCGAGGTCGTAGGAGGCCGGACAGACCAGGTTGCCGACGTTCTCCACGAACAGCAGCCGCGTCTCCTCGGGCAGCCACCCGTCCAGGTGGCGGCCCATCATTCCGGCCTCCAGGTGACACAACCCGTCGGTGAGCACCTGCTTGACCGGTACGCCGGAACGGGCCAGCCGCACGGCGTCGTTCTCGGTGGCCAGGTCTGCCGTCAGCGCGGCGACGGCCACGCCCCGTTCCCGGGCGAGCAGCAGCTCGTGCTCCAGCAGGGCGGTCTTCCCGCTGCCCGGACTGGACAGCAGGTTGACCACGCTCGTTCCGCGGGCGGTGAGTTCGGCGCGCAGCACCTGGGCCGCCAGATCGTTCTTGGCGAGCACCGCCTGTTGCAGGTCCACCACTCGGCACATGGTTCAGGCCTCCTCGGAGATCGGTTCGCGGGTACGACCCGGGTCGCCGCCCGGATCGTCCTCCCAGGTCACGCTGAGGATCCGCAGTTCGCGGCCCGACAGCAGCTCCACGCCGGTGGCCCGGCCGCACCCCGGGCAGCACAATCGCGGCGGCACGCCGACCGCCCATTCGTGCGTACATTCCGCGCAGCGGGCGCGGGCCGCCTCGGACACGGTGACCAGCTCGGCGCCTTCGAGGACGGTGCCGGCGCAGGCCAGTTCGAAGCAGAAGGCGAGGGCGTCCGGCACCACACCGGCCAGTTCCCCGACCTGGAGCCGGACAAGGGTGACGGCGTTCGCCCCACCCGCCTCGGCGGCCTCTTCCACCTGGCCCACGACGGCCATGGCGATCGACATCTCGTGCATCGGGACTCCGTCCTGCCGGGGCTCATTACAGCGGCAGGACCCGGGACCCGCGGTCGGGCACGCCGACGCCCCGCACGCCCCGTACGCCGTTCGGGTGCGCCGGGGCGGCCGGCCGGTGGGCAGCGGGGTGTCACATCCTGCGCAGCCGCAGATAGCGCCTGATGTCGGGCAGCAGCTGCGTGAGCACGGCGACGATCGCGGCGGCGGCCGCTCCGCCGACGAAGGCCTTCTTCATGGGGTCCTCCTCAGTTCGCGCGCGGGGTGCGCGGTGGTCTGCGCGTCCGGGCCGGGCCCGGGACGCGGGGCGTCCCGGACGAGCTCCAGGACCGTCCGTACGGCCTCGGGTACGGCGGCGGCCACCGGGGCGCTCAGCCCGATGCCCTCCTCGACCGAGGCGGGTTCGCAGCCGACGACCAGGGTGCGCCGCGGCGGGGTGGAGCCGGTGCCCGCGCACAGGGTGCCCAGCAGGGCCAGCACCGAGTCCGGCGACATGTGGTGGCCGTCGAGGACGGCCCCGCCGGGCGGTCCGGCGCCCGCCTCCCCGGCGTCGATCAGGTACACGGTGCCGGGGGCCCCGCCACGGGCGGTGGCGTCGATCAGGACGAGCGTGTCGTAGCCGTCCAGGAGCTGGTAGGCGAGGTGGACCCCGCGCACCCCGAAGTCCACCGCCTCGACGTGGTCGGGCAAGGGGTGCGCCGACAGCGCGCGCACGGCCTCGACGCCGAACCCGTCGTCGCCGAGGAAGACGTTGCCGATGCCCGCGACCAGGACGGCGCCGCTCACGCGTCCTCCAGGGGGGAGACCTCGTCGGGCTGGAAGTACAGGAACCGGCCCTGCTCGCGGCGGATGTCGGCGCCCGGGTCGCCCTCCACCGTCACCGCGAGGTGCACTCCGCCGTCGACGTCGTGCAGGACGGCCTCGACCAGGGCGGGGCGGTCCCGCAGGAACAGGTCCTGCGCGTCGGTCGGGCGTAGTCCGGGGCGCAGCAGCACCCGGCTGCCGACGCCCACCGCGACGCCGTCGATCGTGATCCGGTCCGGCACCGGGTCGAGCGCGTCCGGCCGGGCCGGATCCCACCACGGGCTGTCCGGGCGGAACACCGCCTCCTCGGGCGGGAGTTCAGGGATCTCCGGCGGGAGTTCACCGGCCTCCGCCGGGAGTTCACGGATCTCCGCCGGGGCCTCGCCGGTGACCTCCCGGAGCGCGCGGACGGCTCCGTGCAGCCGCTCCAGGACCTCGGGCGGCATGGACTCCGCGAGGTCGATCACCGCGGCCGCCCGGGGATCCGTACCGCGGGCCTCGCGCTTCTCCTGGTCGGTGAGGACCGCCGTGCGCAGGGTGAGGATCTCGTCGATCTCCAGGGCGTCGTACATGGCCCCGGCGCTCTCCGGCGCGATGGCCGGGTGGTCCTCCAGGATGATCGGCGACGACAGCACCACGTCGGCGCGACCGCCGTCGCCCGCGAGGACGGGCCAGGTCCGCAGGTTGACGCAGTCGGCGACAGCGGCCTCGGCCCATTCGGGCGGGTCGGTCAGCGACAGGAACGACCCGGCGTCGAGGCCCAGCAGGAGGTGCGCGGCGACCAGCGACCGGGGCAGGGCGGCCTCGCGCGCGTCGCGTTCTCCGTCCGGGGCCCAGGGGCTCGTGTTCTCCACGACCGCCGTGAGCCTCAGCACCCGGTAGGGGCCGTCGAGTTCGGTGGTACGGAGCCGCACGAGACCACTGACCCGTTCGGTGCGCCGCACCAGCCGGCCCACCGTTCGGCCGTCGGCGTCCACGACCTCCTCGGTTTCCTCGCGGGCGGGCCGGGAGAAGGGCAACACGAGCCCCTCTCCGTGGAGTTCGGCGACCGGGACCTCGTGGACGACCCGCTCCTCCGTCCCCTCGTCCCACGGCACCAGCACCCGGTCCTCCAGGTGCAGTTCGTCGGTCGCGGTGAACGAGCCGTCGGCCTCGGCCCGTTGGACGGTGCGCCGTTGCGCGTGCAGGAACCGCAGCTCCAGGGCGAGGTTGGCGGCGCCCCGGGGCTCCATCAACAGCTCGGTCCGCTGGAAGGAGTGCTCCTCGTGCGCCGGGGCCCAAGCCGGGGGCACGAGCACGCCGAACTGCCAGCGCAGCCGGTTCTTCGCCGCCGATGCCCGGTACGGATACAGGACGTACCCCTCGAACAGGACGGCGTCGGCCACCTGCCGGGCGGTCGCGAAGCGCGTCTCCCCGCCGGGGGCCGCCGGCGACGCGATCGAGGTGGTCGTGGTCACGGTCGGGCTCGGGGTGGTTGCGGGTCACGTGGACCACGCCCGCGGCCCGGCCGTCTTCTACCACCTGGGCGCGGTGCGCCGGGGAGCCGCGATCGA
>NZ_JANFAK020000210.1 GCF_024721315.2 Streptomyces sp. Isolate_45 | reverse complement strand
CACAAAACCAATATTTAAAATTTTTATTTTTTTTAATAGTTGTGATATTCCTAACTCCGATCTCCCGCGCGGCGCGCCCCCGGCCGGCGCCACGGCCGGGTTCGGACCGCCGCACGCCTACGGGCCGTCGGAGACGGGCAGCTTCCACCTGCCGCCCCCGGTCCACGCGGGCGCTCCGACCGGACCGGTCACCACCCCGCAGCCGCTCCCCGTACCGGTCCGCGCGGGCCGCGTCCCCCCGCCGCCGACGAAGGTCACCGCCGGGATCCTCACGGCGGCGCTGCTCTGCTTCGCCCTGGGGATCTGGGCCCTGATCCGGATCTGATCCGGAACTCACCCGGATTGATCCGGATCTGACCCGGAACCGGGCGGAGCCCGGCCCTAAGCCGTCCTGCCGCCGCCCCGCCGCGCCAGCAGGATCCAGGCCCCGAGCCCGAGGAGCAGTACCGTCCCGGTCCCGAAGCCGGCGCCGGCCACGATCCGCATCACGGAGCGGTCGCCCTCGGCCTCGACGGACTCCGGAGCGGTGAGTCCCTTCTTCGCGGCCGCCCGGTCGGCGCCGCCGACCCCGAACCCGGCCGCGGTGAGGCTCTCCTTGTACCCGGGTCCCGAGCCCGGGGTGCCCGTCACCTCCAGCCGCAGCGTCAGCGGCACCGGGGTGGCGTCCTCGGTGAACTCGCCCACCTTCCCGCCCATGGTGACGGCGAGGTAGTACCACCCGGCGAGCCGTACGGGCCGCTGCTCGGTGTCGTCCGCGAAGCGGTTCTCGTACGCCACCGGCGCGGTCTTCGGCAGGGTGACGGCCGCCTGCTTGCCGTCGTAGGAGGTGTTCTCGGAGCCCACGAGGCCGCGGTAGGGCGTGTAGAGCGACACGGTGAGGCCGTTGGAGGCCGATCCGTACTGCTTGGTCATCCTGGCCGCCGCGATCTCCGCGCCGACCCCGAGCTGTTGCCCCCAGTCAAGCGGCACCCGGTAGAAGCGCGTCTGCCCGGGCCTCAGGTCGTCGCGCCACACCCCGGAGTCCAGCGCCCGGGCGTCGTTGAAGCCGGTGCCGCCGGTACGGGCGACCGGGTCCGTACCGGGCAACGTCGGCGACGCCGAGGGCCAGACACTGGCGGCGGTGCTCGGCGCCGTCCCGGCGACGGGCGCCGGTTCGCGCTGGATCCGGATCTCCACCGGCCACGCGGCCCGGTCGGAGTCCTTCGCGACGGACCGGGTGAGCTTCGCGTAGTAGGTCCCGCCGGCCTGGCACTCGGCGTCCTCCTCGAGCCGCCGGGTGCCGACCGCCGCGACGGGGACCGCGTCGTAACCGAAGGAGATCCTGCCCGGGTTGGAGGGGCAGGCCTTGCCGCCGGCGGTCATGACCTCGACCTCCAGACCGTCGCCGTAGGCGACCTTGGCGCCGGCGGGCGGCCGCAGCACCGCGGACACGTACACGGTGGAGGCGCTGTCGAGGCCGAGCCGGTAGAGGCGTTCGCCGGGGGCGAGGGTGTCCTCGTAGACCGCGCCGACGTCCAACAGCGGGGCGTCGGCCGTGGAGGGCTTGCCCACGATCGGGGTGGCGTCGTCCGCGACCCGGTACTCCGGCAGCGGCGGGGAGCCGGGGCCGACGGCGTACGCGGCTCCCGGCAGCCAGGCAAGCACCCCGAGGGCCGTCGCCCCTGCCAGCACCGTCTTCCGCACGCGCACCATCAGACCCACCCCGAGTTTGCTAACGCAAGCCAAATCTTTGCATACTGGAACAATTGCTCACAGAACAGCACGAAGCCCCGGCAGCAGCGGCAGCCGGGGCTTCATGAGATCAACCGTGGGTCTCACACACCGGAACCAGAAGGCACGGAGTCAGTTGCCTCCGTCCACAGGTCCTGCTCGGCGCGATCCGCCTGGATCTGGCGGTACACGAGGAGCCCGCCGATGGCGGCCAGTGCGACCAGGAGCAGCTTCTTCACCGCGCGACCTCGTCTTTCGTTGACGTAGGGGACTTCTGGCGGCCAACAATACACACCGACCGATATCCGATCGGTGCCCGTCGGCCGACACCGAACCCCTCGACCGGCCCAACGAAGAAGGACCCCCAGGCCTTGGCCTGGGGGTCCTTCTCCACTGTGGGGCTAACAGGATTTGAACCTGTGGCCTCATCCTTATCAGGGATGCGCTCTAACCAACTGAGCTATAGCCCCATCCGCGCTGCGCGCTGACTCCTGAAGATTAGCGCACAGAGCGGGTCGAGCCAAAATCCGTTCCCAGGGGCCTCTCCGCGGGCTTCCCCGCAGGTCAGTCAGTGGGTCGATCAGAGGGTCATTCGTCCTCGGCCAGCGTGAGTTCCACGCCGCCCACGAAGCCCGCCGACAGGTTGTAGATGAACGAGCCCAGCGTGGCCAGTGCCGTCATCAGCACCACGTCGATCACGGAGATCACCGAGGTGAAGATCAGTACGCGCGGGAGCGAGAGGAACGACTGGAGGTCGAACCCGTTGCTCTCGTTCGAACCGGTCGCCTCGCTGATCGTGCCGCCGACCGTCGAGAAGATGCCCATGGCGTCCATGACCATCCACAGCACCGCCGCCGCGACGACGGTGCACACGCCCAGCGCGATGGACAGCAGGAAGCTGACCTTCATCACCGACCACGGGTCCGCCTTGGCGACCCGCAGCCGCGCCTTGCGCGTCCTCGGTGCCGTACGGACCCCCGGACGGGCCCCTCGCTGCGCACCCGGGCCCGCCGGCGCCGCGTAGGCCTGCGGGGGCTGGTACGGCTGCCCGTCCCGGTCCTGGCCCTGGCCCTGGCCCTTGTCCGCCGGTGCCTTCGGCTGCGCCTTCGACTTAGGTTCTCGGGTGTCCGTCACGGTTCCCCCCTGGGAGTCCGCGGCGGGGCCACGGGCACCGTTCGCTCCAGTCTTGGCCGGTCCGGCGCCCGTGGCTCCACTCACGCTTACTCCTCGTGCTCCCCGGCCGAGGGCTCCGTGCCCTCGGCGGCCGCGGCGGCCTGTCCGTCGGCTGCCCCGGCCTCGATCTCGATGTCCGAGTCGATGTCCGACTCGATCTCGTCGGCCTCGTCAGCTTCCTGACCGGCCTCGGCGTTACGAGCGATGCCGACCACGGCATCGCGCTTGCCCAGGTTGATCAGCTGGACGCCCATGGTGTCACGGCCGGTCTCCCTGACTTCGTTGACTCGCGTACGAATCACACCACCGCTGAGCGTGATGGCGAGAATCTCGTCCGTTTCGTCGACCACCAGCGCGCCGACGAGCGACCCGCGGTCCTCGACGATCTTCGCTGCCTTGATGCCCAGACCACCACGTCCCTGGACGCGGTACTCGTCGACCGGCGTCCGCTTGGCGTAGCCGCCGTCGGTCGCGGTGAAGACGAAAGTACCCGGCCTGACCACGCTCATCGACAGCAGCTCGTCGCCCTCGCGGAAGCTCATGCCCTTCACGCCCGAGGTCGCGCGGCCCATCGGACGCAGCGCGTCGTCGGTCGCGGTGAAGCGGATCGACTGCGCCTTCTTGCTGATGAGCAGCAGGTCGTCCTCGGCGGACACCAGCTCCGCGCCGATCAGTTCGTCAGCGGTGCTGTCGGCGCCGTCGGGGCCCGTCTCCCGGAGGTTGATCGCGATGACGCCGCCCGACCGGGGCGAGTCGTAGTCCTTGAGCGCCGTCTTCTTCACCAGGCCGCCCTTGGTGGCCAGGATCAGGTAGGGCGCCGCCTCGTAGTCGCGGATCGCGAGGATCTGGGCGATCTTCTCGTCCGGCTGGAAGGCCAGCAGGTTCGCCACGTGCTGCCCGCGGGCGTCCCGGCCGGCGTCCGGCAGCTCGTAGGCCTTCGACCGGTAGACGCGGCCCTTGTTCGTGAAGAACAGCAGCCAGTGGTGCGTGGTGGAGACGAAGAAGTGGTCGACGAGGTCGTCCTGCTTCAGCTTCGTGCCGCGCACGCCCTTGCCGCCGCGCTTCTGCGAGCGGTAGTCCTCGGTCTTGGTGCGCTTGACGTAGCCGCCGTGCGTGATCGTGACGACGATGTCCTCTTCGGCGATCAGGTCCTCCATGGACATGTCGCCGTCGAAGGGCACCAGCTTGGAGCGCCGGTCGTCGCCGAACTTCTCGACGATGACCGCGAGTTCCTCGCTGACGATCTGCCGCTGGCGCTCCTCGGAGGCCAGGATCGCGTTGTATTCGTTGATCTTCGACTGGAGCTCGTCGTGCTCGGCGACGATCTTCTGCCGCTCCAGGGCCGCCAGGCGCCGCAGCTGCATTTCGAGGATCGCGTTGGCCTGGATCTCGTCGATCTCCAGGAGGCCCATCAGGCCCTCGCGCGCGATCTCGACGGTGTTGCTGCGCCGGATGAGGGCGATGACCTCGTCGATGGCGTCCAGGGCCTTGAGCAGGCCGCGCAGGATGTGGGCGCGCTCCTCCGCCTTGCGCAGGCGGAAGCGCGTGCGCCGGACGATGACCTCGATCTGGTGCTGCACCCAGTGGCGGATGAAGGCGTCGATCGAGAGGGTGCGCGGCACCCCGTCCACCAGGGCCAGCATGTTGGCGCTGAAGTTCGACTGGAGGTCGGTGTGCTTGTACAGGTTGTTCAGCACGACCTTGGCGACCGCGTCGCGCTTCAGGACGATCACGAGGCGCTGGCCGGTCCGGGACGAGGTCTCGTCGCGGACGTCGGCGATGCCACCGACCCTGCCGTCCTTCACCAGGTCGGCGATCTTCTGCGCGAGGTTGTCGGGGTTGGTCTGGTAGGGGAGCTCCGTGACCACCAGGCACTGGCGGTTCTGGATCTCCTCGACCTCCACCACCGCGCGCATCGTGATGGAGCCGCGACCGGTGCGGTACGCCTCCTCGATGCCCTTGCGGCCCACGACCAGCGCGCCGGACGGGAAGTCCGGACCCTTGATCCGCTCGATGAGCGCGTCCTGGAGCTCCTCGTGCGAGGCCTCCGGGTGTTCCAGCGCCCACTGGGCGCCGGCCGCGACCTCGCGGAGGTTGTGCGGCGGGATGTTGGTGGCCATGCCGACCGCGATGCCCGCGGAGCCGTTGACCAGCAGGTTCGGGAAGCGCGCCGGCAGGACCGTCGGCTCCTGGTTGCGGCCGTCGTAGTTGTCCGTGAAGTCGACGGTCTCCTCGTCGATGTCCCGGAGCATCTCCATGGCCAGCGGCATCAGCTTGCACTCGGTGTAGCGCATCGCGGCCGCCGGGTCGTTGCCCGGGGAGCCGAAGTTGCCGTTGCTGTCCACGAGCGGCATGCGCAGCGACCACGGCTGGGCCAGGCGGACCAGGGCGTCGTAGATCGAGGAGTCGCCGTGGGGGTGGTACGTACCCATGACGTCGCCGACGACGCGGGCGCACTTGTAGAAGCCCTTCTCGGGCCGGTAGCCGCCGTCGTACATCGCGTACAGCACGCGCCGGTGGACCGGCTTGAGGCCGTCCCGTACGTCCGGCAGGGCGCGGGACACGATGACGGACATCGCGTAGTCGAGGTAGGAGCGCTGCATCTCCGTCTCGAGCCCGACGGGCTCGATCCGCAGCACGGGCTGCTCCTCCGCGGGATTCTCGGCAGTGGGGGTGGTTTCGTCGGCCATTGCTGGTCAGAAGTCCTTTCAGGCGGTCAGCTGAGACCGACTCAGATGTCGAGGAACCGAACGTCCTTGGCGTTGCGCTGGATGAAGGAGCGTCGGGCCTCGACGTCCTCTCCCATCAGCACCGAGAACAGGTCGTCGGCCTGCGCGGCGTCGTCCAGGGTGACCTGGCCGAGCACGCGGTGGTCGACGTCCATGGTGGTGACGCGCAGCTCCTCGGCGTTCATCTCGCCCAGACCCTTGAAGCGCTGGATCGAGTCTTCCTTGATCCGCTTGCCGTTCTGCTTGCCGAGCTCGACCAGGGCGTCGCGCTCACGGTCCGAGTACGCGTACTCGAAGTCGTCGCGGCCCCACTTGATCTTGTAGAGCGGCGGGCGCGAGAGGTACACGTGCCCCGCCTCGACCAGCGGCCGCATGAAGCGGAACAGGAAGGTCAGCAGCAGGGTGTTGATGTGCTGGCCGTCGACGTCGGCGTCCGCCATCAGGATGATCTTGTGATAGCGGAGCTTCTCGATGTCGAAGTCCTCGTGCACGCCGGTGCCGAAGGCACTGATCAGCGCCTGGACCTCGGTGTTCTGGAGGATCTTGTCGATCCGGGCCTTCTCGACGTTCAGGATCTTGCCGCGGATCGGCAGGATGGCCTGGTACATCGGGTTGCGGCCGGACTTCGCGCTACCACCGGCGGAGTCACCCTCGACGATGAAGATCTCGCACTTCGTCGGGTCGTTCGACTGGCAGTCGGACAGCTTGCCCGGCAGCGAGGCGCTCTCCAGCAGGCCCTTGCGGCGCGTCAGGTCGCGGGCCTTGCGGGCCGCGACGCGGGCCGTGGCCGCCTGGATCGACTTGCGGATGATGTCCGCGGCCTCGACCGGGTTGCGGTCGAACCAGTCGTTCAGGTGCTCGTGCACGACCTTCTGCACGAAGGTCTTCGCCTCCGTGTTGCCCAGCTTGGTCTTCGTCTGGCCCTCGAACTGCGGCTCGCCCAGCTTGACCGAGATGATCGCCGTCAGACCCTCGCGGATGTCCTCGCCGGCGAGGTTGTCGTCCTTCTCGCGGAGCAGCTTCTTCTCCCGCGCGTAGCGGTTGACCAGGCCGGTCAGCGCCGCGCGGAAGCCCTCTTCGTGGGTGCCGCCCTCGTGCGTGTGGATCGTGTTCGCGAAGGAGTAGACGCCCTCGGTGTACTGCGAGTTCCACTGCATCGCGATCTCGACCGAGAGCATGCGCTCCTTGTCCTCGGCCTCGACGTCGATGACGGTCGGGTGGATCAGCTCGCCCTTGCGCGAGTTGAGGTACTTCACGAAGTCGACGATGCCGCCCTCGTAGTAGTACTTCACCGTGCGCGCGGCGGGCTCGGTGACGTCCGCGTCGGGGTCGTCCGCGCCGACCGTGGCCTTCGCCGACTCGCGCTCGTCGGTCAGCGACAGGGTCAGGCCCTTGTTGAGGAAGGCCATCTCCTGGAAGCGCCGCGAGAGCGTCTCGAAGGAGTACTCGGTCGTCTCGAAGATGTCCGGGTCGGCCCAGAAGGTGACCGAGGTGCCGTGCTCGTCGGTCTCCTCGTTCTTGGCGAGGGCGGCCGTCGGGGCGCCGAGCTTGTAGTCCTGGGTCCAGCGGAAGCCGTCGCGCCTGACCTCGACCGCGACCTTCGTCGACAGGGCGTTCACGACGGACACTCCGACGCCGTGCAGACCACCGGAGACGGCGTAGCCGCCACCGCCGAACTTGCCGCCCGCGTGCAGGACGGTCAGTACGACCTCCAGGGCGGGCTTGCCCTCGGACGGGACGATGTCGACCGGGATGCCTCGGCCGTTGTCGATGACCTTGACCCCGCCGTCGGCGAGGATCGTCACGTCGATGGTGTCCGCGTGCCCGGCCAGAGCCTCGTCGACCGAGTTGTCGACCACCTCGTAGACGAGGTGGTGCAGGCCGCGCTCACCCGTCGATCCGATGTACATGCCGGGCCGCTTGCGGACCGCGTCCAGGCCCTCCAGGACCTGGATGTTGCTTCCGGTATACGAAGATCCACCTGCCTCGGCGGCCTCGCCGCCGGCGGTGGACTCGTTCTTGTCGTTGGAGTTGCCGGAATCGGCCACGAAGCGCCCTTTCTGGCACAGCACAGGCCGTACTCCGGGCCAGCAGGCATGCAAGCAGGAGCGGCTGCGTCGATCTGCGTTGTCAGCGTTTGTCACCGGTACTCGACTGGTGATCCCGCAACTGGGCGGGATTGCCTCCAGTCTACCGGTACCACTGACATGAATGGGGGTTTGCCGGTACCTGAGTACGCATGTGCCGCCCTGAACCTCCACTCTCCGACTCCCCATATCCGGGGAGGGGCTCAAAGTGGCTCACACGGGCATTCAGAGCTTCGGGCTGTCAACCCGCGACTACCGTGAGGGACACCACCCGCGACGGGGTCCCGCCGGCCCCGTCGGGGACGGGCCGCGACAGGCCGGAAGCCGCCGCTCCCGGGGGAACGACGGCTTCGGGAAGCACGCGGGCGGCGGGCGCCCGCGCTCACCCGTAGGTGTCGCCCGGGCCCGTGCTGCCCGGGCTGCGCCAGGGTCCGTACCGCTTCGGCCGGCCGCCCGGGCCCTGCACCTTGATCAGTCGAACGGTGCCCTGCCCCAGGTCACCGTTGAGCCGCGCCACCAGCTGCGGCGCCAACAGCTTCAGCTGCGCCGCCCACGCCGAGGAATCGCAGCGCACCACCAGCTCGCGGTCCTCGTAGCGCTCCGGTACGCAGTGCGCCGCGATCTCCGGGCCGACGATCTCCGGCCAGCGCTCCATGACCCCGGCCACCGCCATCGGCATCTCCCAGCCGCGTTCCGTACGCAGCCGGTCCAGCGCGGCCATCAGCGGCATCGGGTCCCGACCGTCCGCGCGGGCACCCGAGCGGAGCCCGGGCTGGTACTGGCGCTTCTTCCCGCCGACCGCGTTCCCCCGGGCCCTGGCCTGCTCCCGGGCGGCGGCGAGGGCCTGGCGTGCCAGGTCCACCCCGGAGGGCTCCGGGGTCCTGCGCTCCTCCTGCCCGTCACCGTTCACAGGCGGGTCACCTCACCGCCGGACACGGCGAAGCGCGTCCCCGTCAGTACGGCCGGCACGTCGTCGTCCACCGCCGCCGTCACCAGGACCTGTTCGCCCGGAGCCACCAGCTCCGCGAGCCGCTCGCGGCGCCGGGCGTCGAGCTCCGCGAACACGTCGTCGAGGACCAGCACCGGCTCGGCCCCCTCCGAGCGCAGCAGCTCGTAGGACGCCAGCCGCAGCGCGAGCGCGTACGACCAGGACTCGCCGTGGCTGGCGTAACCCTTGGCGGGGAGCTCGCCGAGGCGCAGCAGTACGTCGTCGCGGTGCGGGCCCACGAGGGTGACGCCCCGCTCGATCTCCTGCTTGCGGACCTCCCCCAGAGCCGCCAGCAGCACCTCGTGGAGCGCCTCTCGGGTGCGCGCGGCGCCGCTGTCCACGGCTTCGCCGGCGGAGGACTTGTAGGTGAGGCCGAGCGGGCCGCCCCCGGGCGCGAGCTGTTCGTAGGCCTTGTCGGCGAGCGGCAGCAGCGTCCCGATCAGGTCGAGCCGCTGGGCGAGCAGCTCGGCGCCGACGCGGGCCAGGTGCTGGTCCCACACGTCGAGGGTGGAGAGGTCCATGGACCGGCCGCCGTGCCGGCGGGCCATCGCCGCGGACTTCAGGAGGGTGTTGCGCTGTTTGAGCACCCGCTCGTAGTCGGAGCGGACGGCCGCCATCCGCGGTGACCGGGCGGTGACCAGGTCGTCCAGGAAGCGGCGGCGCTCGCCCGGGTCGCCCTTGACCAGGGCGAGGTCCTCGGGCGCGAACAGCACGGTCCGTACGATCCCCAGCACGTCCCGGGGCCTGACCTGCGAGGACCGGTTGACGCGGGCCCGGTTGGCGCGCCCGGGATTCAGCTCCAGCTCCACGAGCTGCTGCCGTTCGCCCTGGGTGACCGCGGCCCGAATGACGGCCCGTTCCGCCCCCATGCGCACGAGGGGGGCGTCCGACGAGACCCGGTGGCTGCCGAGCGTCGCGAGGTAGCCGATGGCCTCGACGAGGTTCGTCTTGCCCTGGCCGTTGGGCCCCACGAAGGCCGTGACGCCCGGACCGAGGGGTACCTCGGCCCGGGCGTACGAGCGGAAGTCGGCCAAGGAGAGATGCGATACGTGCATTCGGCGCCGACCTCCCCCGGCTTCCTGCTGTCGTGCTCTTGGTACTCGTGGTGCTGAGCTGCTGGTGGTGCTGGTGCCGCGGTGGTGCTACTTCTTCTCGACCGCGTGGCCGCCGAACTGGTTGCGCAGCGCGGCGATCATCTTCATCTGCGGGGAGTCGTCCTGGCGGGAAGCGAACCGGGCGAACAGCGAGGCCGTGATCGCCGGGAGCGGCACCGCGTTGTCGATGGCCGCCTCGACGGTCCAGCGGCCCTCGCCGGAGTCCTGCGCGAAACCGCGCAGCTGCTCCAGGTGCTCGTCCTCGTCCAGCGCGTTGACGGCGAGGTCCAGCAGCCAGGAACGGATGACCGTGCCCTCCTGCCAGGACCGGAACACCTCGCGGACGTCGGTGACCGAGTCGACCTTCTCCAGGAGCTCCCAGCCCTCGGCGTAGGCCTGCATCATGGCGTACTCGATGCCGTTGTGGACCATCTTCGCGAAGTGGCCCGCGCCGACCTTGCCCGCGTGCACGGCGCCGAAGTCACCCTCGGGCTTGAGGGCGTCGAACACCGGCTGGACGGTCGCGACGTGCTTCTCGTCGCCGCCGTACATGAGCGCGTAGCCGTTCTCCAGGCCCCAGACGCCGCCGGAGACGCCGCAGTCGACGAAGCCGATGCCCTTGGCCTTCAGCTCCTCGGCGTGCTTCTCGTCGTCCGTCCAGCGCGAGTTGCCGCCGTCCACGACGATGTCGCCGGGCGAGAGCAGCTCGCCCAACTCGTCGACGGTGGACTGGGTCGCCGCGCCGGCGGGGACCATCACCCACACCACGCGGGGGGCCTGCAGGCTGTCCACAAGTTCCCGCAGGCTGTGGACATCCGCGAGGTCCGGGTTGCGGTCGTATCCGATGACGGTGTGGCCTGCGCGGCGGATGCGCTCGCGCATGTTGCCGCCCATCTTGCCGAGACCGACGAGACCAAGCTCCATCAACTGGTTCCTTACGCGTTGTGGCCGTCGTTGCCGCAGGCTCCCCGGCGCACCGGGTCACCCACCGGATCCGAGCCTACGCCGGGGCGTGCGTGGCGGCCCCACGGGCCGTGGCGTCCGTCCAGGGAGTCCCCAGGTGTTCTGGACTCCCCGGGGCCGGTCCTGTGGACGCCGTCGGGCCCGGTCCCGCGGCATGCGAGAACGGGCCCGACGGGTCGGACGTCAGCCGGACAGACGCACCGGCATGATCAGGTACTTGTAGGCCTCGTCGGCCTCCGCGTCGACCGCGGGGCGGCCGCTGAGCAGCGCCGGCTTGGTCGAGGTGGTGAAGCTCAGCTGCGCGGCCGGCGAGTCGATCGCGCTGAGGCCGTCCAGCAGGAAGGTCGGGTTGAAGGCGATCGAGATGTCATCGCCGTCCAGCTTGGCGTCGACGCGCTCCACAGCCTGTGCGTCGTCGCTGGAACCGGCCTCCAGGATCAGCACGCCCTGCTCGAAGCTCAGCCGGACCGGGGTGTTGCGCTCGGCCACCAGGGCCACGCGCTTGACGGCCTCGACGAACGGGGCGGTCTCGATCACCGCGATGGAGTTGAACTCCGTCGGGAACAGCGTGCGGTACTTCGGGAGGTCGCCTTCGAGCAGCCGGGTGGTGGTGCGGCGGCCCGCGCCCTCGAAGCCGATGAGGCCCTCGCCCGCGCCGGAGCCCGAGAGCGCCAGCGTGACGGTGTCGCCGCTCGTGAGGGACTTGGCGGTGTCCAGGAGGGTCTTCGCGGGCACCAGGGCCACGGCGGAGGCGTCCGGGTTCTCCGGCTTCCACAGGAACTCGCGGACCGCGAAGCGGTAGCGGTCGGTGGAGGCCAGGGTGACGCGGTCGCCCTCGATCTCGATGCGGACACCGGTCAGCACGGGCAGCGTGTCGTCGCGGCCGGCGGCGATGGCGACCTGGGCCGCGGCGGAGGCGAAGACCTCACCGGGCACGGTGCCGGTCGCGGTCGGCATCTGCGGCAGCGCCGGGTACTCCTCCACAGGCAGGGTGTGGAGTGTGAACCGCGAGGAGCCGCAGACCACGGTCGCCCGTACACCGTCTGTGGAAATCTCCACCGGACGGTTCGGCAGGGCGCGGCAGATGTCGGCGAGCAGGCGGCCCGAGACCAGGACGGTGCCGTCCTCCTCGACGTCGGCCTCGACGGAGACCCGGGCCGAGACCTCGTAGTCGAAGCCGGAGAGGGACAGCGTGCCCTCCTCGGCCTTCAGCAGCAGGCCCGCGAGTACCGGCACCGGCGGCCGGGCCGGGAGGCTGCGGGCAGCCCAGGCCACCGCCTCTGCGAGTACGTCGCGCTCCACCCGGATCTTCACCGGAACCGCCTCCTGCTGTTGCTCGCTCGTCTGCCGGCCTTCGTCGTCGGCTCGTCGGTGCCTCGACCGGTTGCCGGGGACCAGTCTGACGTACGGCGCCGACAGTCGTTGCGGCCGGCGGTCAAGTCGGGGACGAGGCGGCGGCGAGCTCGATCGACGAGTTGTGCACAGGACCTGCTTGAAAACCGAAACCGGGCTAACTCTCCATGGGGGTAGTAGTAGGGCCTGTGGAAACGGTGGATAAGCCCGTTTTCCCAGGTCAGCCCGCGTTTTTTATCCCCACACCCTGTGGGCGGCACCGGTGGACAACACGGTGTCTCTGTGGAGAACGAAAACTTCTGCACAGGCCGTCCCCAGACGACCCCCACTACTCCACAGGTGTGTCCCCAGCTTTTCCCCAGTGCTCCACAGCCCAAACGTCGACATCCGTGTGACGGCTTTCACTCGGGGCGGTGACGGGAGGTGCCGGGTTGCCGAACAGTGGACAACGGTGTGGAGAACCGCCGGGAACCTGTGCACAGGGTGCGGGAAGCTGTGGGCCGCCGGTGGACGAAGCCGTGGATGGGCCTGTGGATGATTTTTTTGTCCACAGGCTGTGGATCGGGCTTGCGCACAATTCCACAGGTGGCTGACCTGCCCTGATGCCCCCTCAACCTGCACTCCTGTGGACAGATTGTGGGCGCCGCGAACTGTCCTCAGGCTGTGGACGAAAGAAAGTCGGCCAATCTGTGGATGAGTTGCTCCCCAGGGGGCGTATTCGAACAGAGCAGGGGCGCACGGATGAGAAAGGGCGCCCCCGGTACGGCCCGGAAGCGCCCTGTTCTCGCGTTTGGAGGGGCCTGGCACGGCTGCCCGGAGCCCGCGTCAGGCGTTCTTGATGCGGTTGGTGAGCTCCGTGACCTGGTTGTAGATGGACCGTCGTTCCGCCATCAGGGCCCGGATCTTGCGGTCCGCGTGCATGACGGTGGTGTGGTCGCGGCCGC